>CAMLDJ010000162.1 GCA_946478755.1 uncultured Pedobacter sp.
ACAGGTGGTCAGTTTAAACCGAAACGGGGTGGTCAATTTCAGCGAAATCTCCACATCACGGTCATAATCCGTTTTGTCAATTTTATAGGCGTCGTTTTTTACATTCCACTTATCTAAACAGTCACTCAATGATAAAATACTGGGATATTCAGGATGTTCCTGTACACAATTCTCCGTCGTCAGGTTGGTCACCCTAACCTGCAAGTGTTTTACAAGGTCAGTAGCAATACTTTCCAGGTTTTGTTTCTGTGTTGTAAAGAGATTCATGTTAAGTTGTGCTCGCTTATATTGTTCAGGTAATTCATAAGAAGGCTCCAAATAAAATTTTTGTAGAATAGGCGACGCTTGCCTCCCTCTTTGCTTTCACTAAGTTTCTCACTTTTTATCTCTAATCAAAGGGGCCAGAACCACAATTACACCAAACCGCCTCTCAGATGGACGACATACCTACTATTGATTGACCAACACGAAAAAAAACTGATAAGAAATGCTTTTTTTATGATGAAATCAAAGCGCCCAGGCGTTCTTTATCGAATAGAAATTTCGAAAAAAAATCCTAAATGACACTTTCGACTCACAAAAACTACGTGGAATCGCAGAAAATCTGTAGCGCAATTGGATCAGGTCAGATATATTTTTTTATAGCCGTTGGAATTTCTATTTAAAAGATGTACCGACCATACACGTATTTCGTCCTGAAATATAACCGTTTGGTGTATTACACTTGGAAACTATACTAATAAATTATACTTTTAATTAATTTCACAGATACTTTATACCTATTATTATGAACAACAAGAAACTAATAAAAAGAGTACAATTCGTTTTCAAAAGAAAGCCGATCATGAACCTTACAAAAGAGCAAATGCGACAAATTTACGGTGGAGACACTACGGTAACAACCGGTCTATCTAGCGAACCTACTTGTGTGGAAAACAAACCAACGGTTGGTACTGTCAGCAACTAATAAAGTTAGGCACGCATTATTAAATCATAAAAACTGAATACTGATAAAAATCAATATGTCCAAATATCTAAGGAAGCTCGTTCCATTTTTTTTTATTTTCATTTTTTTTTCTTCAAAAGCCCAAAACTGCAATTGTGGGGACAATTTTAAGTTCGTTGTCGAAAGAATAAAAAAAAATTATGCTGGTTATAGCGACAAGGTAAATTTATCAAACAAACACAAATTTGAAAGATTTACCGATAGTCTACAGAATGAAGCCAATAAAGCAGCTACCTATCAGTGCCTGCCGGTTTTGAGGACATGGCTTGCTTTCTTTAATGATAAGCACCTTGGTATCACTTACGACGATAGTGGCTACAGCAAGGAACAAATTAGAGCCTATTATTCGAAAGAGGAGAAAACGAATTGGACAGATTCGCTCTTCGCTTCTTATCTAAACAAAAAGCAAAGTGGTCGGGACAGCTTGGAAGGCTTGTGGAAAGATCAGTCTGGAGCTTACCAGATAGGGATAGTCAGGGACAAAGGAAACAAAAATGATTTCATTGGCTTTATTATTAAGGCTGACGGTGCGCGATGGGTGCCCGGGCAGGTAAAACTAAAGATTTCCAAAAAAGGCGGCCAGTATTTCCTTAAGTATTACAGAGCTGTTGATCACTCGCTTAATTCTCTTTCATTTAATAAAAGAAAAGATACATTAATACTTGGCGATGCCAATGTTACTGCAAAATGGTATAGAAACTCAGTTATTGTTCCTCAGTCCTCTCAAAATGAGCAGAACTCTGCCGTATCTTCGGTGTTTAGGATTTTGGATGACAAAACCTGTTTATTTGAGATGCCTGCATTTGCATCATTAGAGAATGTAAAAGTGATGGATAGTCTTATCAAAAAAAACGCTGGTGAACTGGACAAACAAGATCATTTAATAATCGACCTTAGAAACAATTATGGCGGCTCAGTGCTCGGTTATGATAAATTGATTCCGTATCTCTATACAAATCCTATTTTAACTGAAGGCGCAAACGTACTGGCCACCGAAGAAAATATCCGGGATTATTATGGCAAGATCCCATCAAATGCTTCCGACACCAGAAAAAAGGTACTGGAGAGAAATCTCAGTATTCTCAAAGCACACGTTGGTGAGCTTTATCCTTTATATCCTGTAGATACGGTCAGAATGCCTAAAGTCTTAAGTTATCCAAAATATGTATCTCTTATCGTCAACAAGAGCACGGCGAGTGCTGCGGAACTTTTCATCTTACAGGCAAAACAAAGCTCTAAGGTAAAAATTTACGGCACTAACTCATCAGGGGCTATAGACTATTTGGAAGTGGTAAGGGCTGAACTGCCTTGCGGTTTTTATCGCCTTGGTTATCCGGCCTGTAAATCATTAAGATTGCCCGGGCAGCCACTGGATAACATTGGAATCAAGCCTGATATAGAAATTCCACTCAAAATATCTGACTGGATAGATTTTGTAAGAACGAACAGGACAAAATAAAAAACATGAAAAAAAATCACAGAATAATACTATTCCATGTCATTTTTTGGTTGGTGTATATGCTGATAAGTACCCTTATTGAATTTGCCCTTAATCCGAAAGACTATGCATTTAGTATCGGAGATTTTTTCTTTAGTCAGTTTGCCAATATCTGTACCTTCTACCTATGCATTTTTGTATTCGCTAAATATGTCAGTCCGTTAAAAATCATTCCCCTAATAATTGCGATAATTGCTGTTTACCTGTTTTCATATGTACACTGGTTTGTAACAGCGTACCATATCCGGCCTTTGATAAAAGCCAATGGCGGCCCTACCACCACTTTTCATGTTTGGACGTTTGCAATTGCCGTTCTTTGGTTATACATTAAATATTCATTTTTTGCCTTCGGGTATTATTACTCCAACGAAACCATTAAACATCAAAAAAGGCTTCGCATTATCGAAAAAGAAAAGCACCACGCGGAGTATGCCTTCCTCAGAGCCCAGATCAATCCCCATTTTTTAAACAATACGCTTAATTTTTTCTATGCTAAATCATTGCCGCTGTCTTCAGAACTGGCCAACGGAATTATGACGCTGAGTGAGATCATGCACTATTCTTTAAAACAAGACAGGGAGGACGAGACCACATTGATCGAAGAAGAGATTGCACACATCAGGAATGTGATCAACATTAACCAGCTCCGTTTTAACCATGAACTGCAAGTACTTTTCGAGGTAAACGGCCGTACTGCAAATGCACGTATTATCCCCCTGATCCTGATTACCATCGTCGAGAATGTATTAAAACACGGTAATTGTACCGATGAGTCAAACCCAGCGAAAATCATCCTGAACATTAGTGAAGAGGAAGGTTATGTACAGTTGAAAACCTATAACGCAAAGAAAAAAGGCCCTAAAGAGTTATCCAGTGGCATAGGCATGGAAAATATCAGAAAACGGTTAAGCCATCATTACGGAAAAGATTATCAGCTCTGTATCCAAGAAACAGAAACTGATTACACGCTTGAAATGATTTTATTTCAGATCTACCACAACAAGGCAACAGCATACAATACCAGTAAACATTCCCCTTTATTTCCGGCAGTACTTACCAAGCCACAATATCCTTTACCATGATAAACTGTATTATTGTTGATGATGAAGCGCATGCTATAGAAGTTTTACAGCATCATATCAAATCTATTCCCCAGCTTAACTTAATTGCCAGTTTTACAAAACCCACTGAAGCCATTACCTTTCTGAGTGGACAGCAGGTGGACCTGATATTTCTGGACATCCATATGCCGGAAATATCAGGGATAGAATTCATTCAAACCGTCCGCCACGAAAATTATCATTTTATCCTGACCACCGCGTACCGTGAATTTGCTCCTGATGGATTTGATCTCGATGTTGTGGATTACCTTATTAAACCCATACCCCTGACCCGATTTTTGCAGGCTGTTACAAAAGCCCAAAAGGCAATCAGCCAGTCTAAAACAGATTGGGTTAAAAACCCCATAGAAACTGAATATTTCATGGTGAAAGGACAGATTAAAGGCAAGATGATTAAAATCAACCTCATCGATATTGATTACATCGAGGGTATGAAAAATTATGTGGCGTTTCATCACAACGGCATTCGTACAGTCGCCCTGACCACCATGAAGGACATCGAAGGAAAGTTACCTGAGCAATATTTTATCAGGGTTCAAAAGTCTTTCATCATTGCCATAAATAAAATCACTGCCCTTGATGGGAACCGCGTTATACTTAAAGATGTCTCTTCGGAAATTTTAATTGGTGAAACCTATAAGCAACATTTCCTGGAAACAATCAAGAAAAAGCAGATTATATGATTATTCGCTAAGGGAATACATTTTAACCAGAATCTTTTACATTTAACTATGGAACTGACCTGTTACATTGTTGATGATGAAAATCATTGTATCGCTTCAACTACTGACCTCATTAAGGAAACACAATCATTTAAGATTATCGGTACTGCGACCGATCCAAGAAAAGCAATAGTTGAAATAAAAGAAACTGAAGCCCGATGTTATATTTACCTACATAAATATGCCTGATATTTCGGGAATAGAGCTCACCAGCCGGGTTGATCACATTGGCTTAGTCGTTTTTATTAGTGCGGAGATGGCATTTTCATACCCTCGGTTAAAACTTAAACAATCCATTTCCCTAGGTAAGCTCGTAAGCGTAAATGAGTTTACATTATCATTTTACCTTAAAAAACTTTTAACTTACGAAATATCAAAGCTTAAATCATGGTAAAGATATGCGTGACCTAGAACAGCTTAGAATTTCTACGAGTTGATATGACATTTAGAGAAATAAACCATCATCCAAAATATTATATTTGAATAATCGATACATTATGAGCATCATTTATTTCAAGCCCCGTGATCGTTTTGATTTTTCGGTCAATACTTTGGATATTGGAAACCCAATAAGTTGGAGCCGATTACATTTTTTAAAGCATCTTTTCAAAAGACTTTTTGCAATACCACCGCTGAGATTTCAGGAGTTTGATCAACATCATTTGGATTACTACCTGAAAACCGTTGATAACAGTATCGAGGAGTTATTCTTCAAAAATTTATTTGAGACAGTTGAAAGGCAATTGAAGGTCTTAAACAGCACAGATGTTTACGCAAAAAATCACGTCAAGACACAGCGTGAACTAATTCATCTTGAAAAATTAAGAAATTTATTAATATCAATTGACAGGTGGAATGTACATAAATTATATGACAACATTGTTGCCAATCAGGAATCCGATATCTACATACTTCGGCAACAGATAGAAACGCTTAAGATAGAACTTAAGAAAGCAACCGCTTTGGAAACCACACAATTTATAGATATTTCTAAAGGAGGGGTACTTCTTTCATATTCCCTTCCGATGAGGCTTTTCATCTTTACGTTGTGATCTTCAAATATGGCAACGAGAGTTCTTGACGGAAGAGCCCTGCCAATAAAACGGTTTTTAACCGTTTCTGCCGTAACGGTTTCGTTTCCTACCGTCATTAACTGATGAAGCTCCTGAGCCTTCGATTGTAACTTATCTAGATAAGCATTTAAAACCCTGGTATCTTCTTTGGTACCAGCAGCGCGCCCAGCCTGTGCGTTCCAACGATTTGGATCACATGACTTTCCTGTTGAGGTTTCTGCCCGTCTACCATTGACGGTAAACCTTAAATAGATAGTTACCGGACCGTTTTTGTAAGTGGAGCGCTTTTTTAAATAAAAAAGCAGATTCATGTTTGTTCTCATGACAAATGATTAAAGTGAAACAAAATTGTTAATTCTGTCACTTACAGTCAAGATGTTTAATGATTGAACTAGCTTATAAACAACTGTTTAAGCTATAATTGGTGAGCATTGATACCGTTTAATGTGCTCACCGAATTGCTCACCTTTTTCTTGCAAAAAAATAAATAATTTGGTGTTTCCAGAAAACGAAAAAGCCTGTAAATATTTAATTTACAGGCTTTTAGTTAAATTTAAAACTATTTTCGCGGAATGGACGGGACTCGAACCCGCGACCTCCTGCGTGACAGGCAGGCATTCTAACCAGCTGAACTACCACTCCTTTTGTTCTTCTTTAAAGTTCGAGCCTCTTTCCCTTTCGGGAATGCAAATATAGACACTATATTCAGTTTATCACTATAGTAATCGACTTTTTAATCAATAATTACGTAACACACTGAACCTCATTCTAAATATTTTAACCAAAACGATTATCAAACAAAAAAGCCTCAACTTTTGCAAGTTAAGGCTTTTGTTGCGGGCTGAACGGGGCTACAATCGAACCCTTAGCCCCTCTTTTATTTTTATTAAATGATCAAACAACAACTCAAAACACTGAAATAGAGATAATTAAAAACAAGAGTCAATTCGCTTCTAAAAAAACATCACAAAATTTTCCGGTAAAAAAAAGAAAAAGTGGAGGACCGAAAATCTAATTTTCAGTTTGAAAAAATGGTGGACGGGAGTTGATCGAACATCAAAGATTTACTTAACGAATTGTAATATAAACAGGAGAATTAACTTACAACGATTCTCACATTAAAAGTCAGCAATTCGGCGAGTAGTTTTGAAGATCCATTACTGTCTCGATAAACAACACAGCGTGAACTAATAAGTAAAAATATTTGAGCTTAAAAGAACAGGTGCATTTATAAAAGAGTTATACATTTGTTTTAATTGATTTGCAAAGCAATAAAAGGTTCACTGCATTATCTTATTTGCAACTTCCAGATTTTGAAGTCGTATGATCAAACATCAATTAAAAAAAGCAATTCACGAAGAGGTAGACTAAAAAGTAAGTAGATGAAAAAAATGATTAAAGTCCCAACTTCATTGATTGGTTGTGATGCGCCGCAAAATGCATTGATGTTGGACGGCTGTTCAGTTATAGAACAGTGTATACACAGCACGGAAGTTAAAGGAACAATGTACCTCGAACAACATTTACTTCTCATTGTCCTGGAAGGATCGGTTGTTCTTACCTACGGAAAACAGGAATATAAGCTTTGTAAGAACGATATGATTTTACTGAAAAAAGCAACTGCAGTGAAATATCATAAATTCGGAAATACCGAAAATGATAATATCTATGACAGCTTAATGTTCAGCATCAAAGATGATCTCCTGAAATCATTTTTATCAACTTCAGAAATTAAGGTACGTAAACCTGAAGGAGAGATAAAAACGGGTGTTTATCCAATGAACGAATGTCTGGTTGCATTTGCGCAATCCTTAAAGCCCTATTTTTTTGATCATTCTGTGGTGCATCCGGGACAGCTCCGTCTGAAAATTATGGAATTACTATATGATGTTGCGGAATGTAACCGAAATATGTTTTTACAGATACTCCAGCTACATGAACCAGTACGGACAGATATCCGTAATGTGGTAGAACAGCATTTTGCTTCTCCAGTCTCCGTCTCAGAATTGGCTTATCTTTCTGGTAGGAGTCTGTCTAGTTTTAAACGGGATTTTCAAAATATATATAACGTAACACCCGCAACGTGGGTAAGAGAAAAGAGACTGGAAAAGGCCAAAGAAATGCTGGAAACCTCGGTGATGTCTATTTCAGATATCTGTTACTCATTGGGATTTGAAAATGTCTCCCATTTTTCAAGAATATTTAAAGAATTTCACGGACAGGCACCAAGTGTCTTTCGGCACTAGATCATCAAAATATAAACTTATGAAAATATTAGTGATCGGAGCAAATGGTAGAGTTGGCTCACTTTTAGTCAATAAATTGGCTGCTCGACATCAGGTTTTTGCTGGCTCACGGAATCCTAAACCAATCAATAATTCGGATAACATTGAGCATTTGCATATCGATTTATTAAGCGATGTGGATACCATTGTAGAAAGCATGAACGGAGTTGATGCCGTTTATTTTGTTTCCGGTTCACGGGGAAAAAATCTATTACAAATAGACCTACATGGTGCGATAAAAACGATGCAAGCTGCAGAAAAAGCAAGAGTTAAGCGCTATATATTGCTTAGCTCTGTTTTCGCATTGCAACCAGAGCATTGGAACGAATCTTTCCTAAGCAATTTAACCGACTATAATATTGCTAAACACTATGCTGACCTGTACCTTACTACCCAAACTAACCTGGATTATACCATTTTGCAGCCTGGTGCACTTAAAGAAGAACTGGGAACTGGAAAAATAGAGACAAATGTTACCAGTCCTGGATCTAACTCTATAGCTAATGTTGTAGATACGCTTGTGGTGATATTGGCAAATGACTCAACAATTGGCAAGGTAATTCTTATGCATGATGGAGGCACTCCGATTAATGATGCAATACATCAAATCAAGTAAAAATACAGGATTTAAGTATTTTTAGTCCATAGCTTAATTAAACCAACCTATATTCTTCGAAATAGGTTCAAAGCCTGTTTCATGCAGGTCTCACTTTAACCACATACTCTGGTTGTGTACTCTTTCAATTCTTAAAAATACCTAATAAGGACTAATTAGTCAAAATATTTGAGCTAATTAGAAAAACAACTGCGCTTTCGCCACCGTATCTTTGCTATAGAAAAAGAGCTTAATAATTCTGTTAATGACTAGCAGCACATTATTCTCATTTAAAGAACATATCAAAAATAAACGATTATGCAAAAGAATCACGAACGGGAATGCACTTTCCAGAATCCTGTAGGTATGAAAGTTGACAGGCTAAGAAAAAGGAATAGAAATATAACGACAACAGCGTTTTCCAAAATGTCAGCAGTATTAATATTATCAGCCCTAACTTTTGGTAGTTTATTAATCTCATGTCAAAATAGTAATAATCAAGATAATAAAAAAGAAGTCATGCAAAACAATCAAGAACAAAAAGATGGTATCCTGAAAGCAATAGAATTATATGTTGAGGCAGGAAGAAAAGGCGATGGCAATATTGCAAAACCAGCATTTGCGTCCACTGCAACGATGTCATGGTCAGAAGATGGAAAGTTAAAAAGTGTTCCTATTCAAGCACTATATGATGGATTCTCAGCTGCAAAACCAATGGAAGCGGGTTATAAGCTGACTACTTTAGATGTAGAAGGCGATGCTGCGATAGTGAGGATCGAATCACAATTTGGACCCGACAAATATGCCGATATGTTTACTTTGGTAAAAGACGGCAGCAACTGGAAAATCATCAGTAAAATCTATCAGGTAATAAAATAGAAATCATGTCAGCAAATCAAAATATCAACACCGTCCAAGATTATGAAGATGTCTTGGGAGCAATGGAAGGGTATGTTCGCGGACTAAAAACGGGGAATGTAGAAGAATTAAAAAAGACCTTTCATCAAGATGCGATCATGTATGGTCATTTAGGCGATGACCTTTCACAGGGCAGCATAGATAATCTTTACATCTACGTCGAGAAATTTGGCGCAGCACCAAACATCAAAACCAATCTGACGGTTTTACACAAAACACCTACTACGGCAATTGTCCGCATTGAAATGGAACACGATGCTGCTGATGAAGATTTCACCGATTACCATTCATTGATCAAAATCAAGGGAGAATGGAAAGTTGTTGCAAAACTATTTCACCTGTACAGTAAATAATCAAAAATTCTTACGTTGAAGTTCTTACTGGAAGCATAATCTTGCTTCCAGCGGGGCTTTGCGTCCAAAAAATAGAAATGTCAAAATTATTCTACATAAGACTGGTAGCAATTAAAACAAAATAAATTTTTAAGCAATGAATAAATACAATAATCTATTTACGCCCTTATTATTTAGTAACGGAATCAGTTTGAAAAACAGAATTGTGATGTCACCCATGACCACCTGGGCATCTAATGACGATTTTACTATATCAGACGAAGAAGTCGAATATTATCACAAAAGAGTAAATGGTGTAGGATTGGTAATCACTGGATGTACACATGTTACAGCAAATGGCATCGGCTTTACGCACGAATTTGCAGGATACGACGATACTTTTCTTCCAAGCCTGAAGAAACTCGCAGATGCCGCTAAAAGTGGCGGCGCACCAGCAATTCTACAGATGTTTCATGCAGGGAACAAAGCAATTCCTGGTCTCATCCCAAATGGCGAAGTGGTAAGTTCAAGCGTCGTACCAAGTGGGCCTATAGTGCTTTTCGAAAAAGAAAACCTCCCTAAAGAATTGAGTGCAAATGAAATTCTAGATATCATCAAAGCATTTGGCGAAACCACCAGAAGAGCAATTGAAGCCGGTTTTGATGGCGTTGAAATTCACGGAGCCCACGGATTTTTGCTTCAGAATTTTATATCGCCATTTTTTAATAAAAGAAATGACCAATGGGGAGGTTCTCTTGAAAACCGTTTGAGGCTTAGCCTTGAAATTTTAAGAGAAGTAAAAAATGTAGCTTCAAAATATGCTGATCGTCCTTTTCTGATAGGGTACAGAATTTCACCGGAAGAATTTCCACAACAGACTTATGGACTTCCAGAAACATTCGTTCTAATGGATAAATTGATCGAAGAAAAGATCGATTATTTGCACTTCTCTTTGTTTGATGCTGTCAATCAAAAACCAGTTGATCCAGAGCATTCAGAAGAGCCTATATCAGTTGTATTAAACAATTATGTTAACAACAGGATTCCTGTTCTTGTTGCAGGAGGCATTACAACACCTCAGATGGCCAGCCAGGTTTTAGAATATGGCGTTTCTATGGCGGCAATAGGCAGAACTTTGGTAATCAATCCTAATTGGGTAGAATTAACGCTAAGCGGAGAAGAAGAAAAAATCACTTCAATTCTTAAACTTGATACGGTGGAAGACAAAAAAATCCCGGCGAAATTAATGGCCATATTTGAAGCACTAAAAGGCTGGGTGCCAATGGAAGGCGAAGAGGACAAGGCACTCAATAAGAAAGTTGCTTAGATTGCGGAAAAAAGAGCTTAGGTCAACGATATGAATTTAACCACCAATGAAAATAGCACATATAACTTATAACGGGCCGCTTAAATATTCATCAGCGAATGGCTTTAATGAAAATGAGGATTTGCTGCCTTTTCTGCAAAATCGAGGTTTGGATATATCCGCTGAGATATGGGACGACCCCCTGGTTGAATGGGAGAAATACGATGTGGCCCTACTGAAAACCCCCTGGGACTATCATCAGAAATTCGGACAGTTTAAGCTTTGGCTTGATAAGATTGAATCTTTAAATATCAAGCTGTTTAATAACTATAGGATTGTCAGGTGGAATATGGACAAGCATTACCTGTTAGAAATTGCATCATCTGGTTTTGATATTATACCATCTATATTTCTTGAGCAAGGTTGGAATGAAGAGCTGATACCCCTGTTTGAAAAATTAGGATCTGATAAAATAATTATAAAACCGTGTGTAAGTGGTGGTTCAAGAAATACAATTGTTCTAGATAAGAATTCAGCCATTGAAGATAAAGACCGTGTTTTAGCGCTTGTGTTGGAAGGAGATTTTATCGTTCAGCCACTAATGCCACAAATCCAGGAGGGCGAATGGTCTTTTATCTTTTTCGATGGCAAGTATAGTCATAGCATTATTAAGAGGCCAAAAGCCGGTGATTTCAGGGTGCAGCAGATTTTTGGTGGCACGATAGAAATTGCATCACCGGATCAACAACATATTGACAATGCTGCATCGTATGTTTCGAAGTTTGCAAAGGATGCCCTCTATACACGGGTTGATGGTTTAATGGTCGATGGTAACTTTGTGCTTATGGAGATTGAACTGGTAGAACCATTCCTGTATCTTTCTTATCATCCAGATGCCCCAGAGCGGTATTTCCAGTCCCTTATTAAACATTTAGCCACTTCCAATAAAGCAGAATCATTATAAAGACACAATTAACATATTTTAATGAAAAAGCGAAGGGCCCGAAGGAAAGGCAGGATAGAGAAAGAAGAGGGAGCTTTTTCATTAGGCGAAGAGCAATTTATTAATTTGATAGCGAGAATATTAGTCGATATAACAGGATCAAGCGGAAAAGTTGGGGGAGTTAAACTCTAGGCATATATTTTCGATAAT
>CAMLDJ010000163.1 GCA_946478755.1 uncultured Pedobacter sp.
TATACCAGGAATTAAACAACTGCATAAAGATCCATTGCGTCCATTTATAATATTCAGGATCACTGGTACGCACTTCCCGGTTCCAATCAAAAGAGAAGCCGATCGCATCCAACTGTTTACGGTAGGTATTGATATTTGCTTCCGTAGTTAAAGCGGGGTGTTGACCGGTTTGAATAGCGTACTGCTCTGCCGGCAAACCGAAAGAATCGTATCCCATCGGGTGGAGTACATTAAAGCCTTTTAGCCTTTTATACCTTGAAAATATATCGGATGCAATATAGCCAAGCGGGTGACCCACGTGTAATCCCGCTCCTGAGGGATAAGGAAACATGTCGAGCACATAAAACTTAGGTTTGGCAGATTCAGTTTCTGCTTTAAATGTTTGGTGCTCAGCCCAGAATTTCTGCCACTTTTGCTCTATTTCTTTAAATTGGTAATCCATTAATGCTATTCCTTTTGTAGCGCGAAAATAAAGAAATAAAGATTGCCAGCGAAACGCTTTTAGAAATAGCGGAAAATGGAACATTGCAGGCTTTTCATTTTTGCATTAAAAAAATGCAAAAACAGCTGGATTTTGCACGAAAAATATGCAAAATGCAATTGAAAAATTAAAAAGGGCCATAGTAGGTCTTTTCTGAATAATTAGATTATTCAATCACAACCCAGTTTTGTGTTTATTTTAAACATTTTAATTACCTTTTTAATGCGAATAACGTTGGAGCAATCTAACAATTAATTTTATTTATAATATCCCAGGCGAGCAGTTGGAAGTACTGCAATTCTTCCGGTATCCGGCGGGTTTCGCAGCGACCTGGGCATTTTTAAAATTTTTCAATCATGCGAAACCCGAAAAATCAAACTGCGGCCACCACCACGGTGCCCAAACCAGAACAGCTCAGACAACCAAAAATCATCCCGGTTAAACAGCCTAACAAAAAATGCACCTGTGGGGCTTGCGATCCTCCGAAATCAGTGCTTCCTGCCGGAATGCGACGCATTAAAGTTCAACAAAAGTTTGTAGCATGAGTCAGATCATCCAGGTTGGTTCCAGTTATTATCCTAGCCGGTGAATGGTTAAGGAAATCGGGATTTAAATGCCAAAATCATGTGCTCATCATTGAAAATAATGGAGAATTAATTATTAAGCCGGACACCGAGTGATCGTCTGAAACTGTTGAACAATGTGCCCAAACAGATGGTTAAAACTATCGGCTGCTCAAGTTCTGATTCGAATAGAACTTCTCTTTAGAGAGAGGATAAACAAATCACCTTATCCCTTATAACCCGAATATGATCCCTGTCTGACAGTTCTTCCTGATGCCTGTTTAGCTATTGATAAAATCAAGGTAAACTCCTGGATTCATCTACTCCTGGAATACCATTCGGATACCCTTGGAATACCCTTGCATTACCACTCAGGGTATTCCAAGGGTATTCCAGCCGTATTTCAAGGGTATTCAAATTCATGCCTTTATCTTTTCTTAATCAATAATTATTCTTGTATGATATAAAACCGTCTACAGTTGGCAGAGTAATACTATGTCTACTAAATAGGCTCATTTTTAAGAATTTGACATACACCTATTTTATTGCCCTGTCAATTAAGACTTGCTCAACAGCGAATATTTGATTTCACCAAACAGAAAATGGCGTGGGGTTTTATTCTCAGGCGCATTGTAAATGCTGTGCCGACCGGAAATAAAATAAGCAACAATACACGCTATCGTTACATATATGCCACAGGAAAGGCCAAATAATTCCATTGCCATGATGCAACAGGCCAATGGGGTCTTGGCTGCGCCTGCAAAAACCGCCACAAAGCCCATCGCCGCAAGCAAACCAACAGGAAGCGGTAGAAAAAAGGAAAGGGCACTTCCTAAGGTGGCCCCGATAAAAAAAAGTGGTGTCACCTCCCCCCCTTTAAAGCCTGCCCCCAGGGTTATTGCTGTAAAAAGAATTTTAAGCGCAAAGTCCTGCATCTGTGCAGCTGAATTGAACGAGGCGAGTATAGCTGGTATGCCAAGACCGGCATATTTATACGTGCCCGGCAGCAAAAAAAGGGAAAGCACAACGACACCTCCTATAAATGGCCGGAAAGGCGCATACCGGATCTTTTTAAACAAATGAGAAAACCCCTCCGTTAGCTGCACAAATAGAATGGCAGCAGCCCCAAAGGCCACACCTGCCATGATGCTGTACATTACTGTTCTAAAGGATAGCGGTGCTATGGAACTGATGCTGTAATGCGTATGGCCGACACCCCATAATCCAGTTACAGAAGTAGCAATAAAGGCTGCGGTACAAGCAGGCAATATGGCTTTAAAGGGCATTTTAGAAAGCAAAAGCACCTCTATCCCAAATACGATTCCCGCCCAGGGTGTTCCAAAAACGGAGGCAAATCCAGCACTTAAGCCGGCAATGAGCGCTATACTCCGATCCTGACCTTTCAGCTTGAAAGGTCTGTGCAATTGATCGGCCGCGGCTCCTGCCATTTGCAGCGCCGTCCCTTCCCTCCCCGCAGATCCGCCAAACAAATGCGTAATAATAGTCCCTGTAAGCACTAAGGGCACCATTTTAAAAGGAATGATATCTTTGGGATTATGTACCGTGTCAAACACCAGGTTATTGCCACGCTCTACTTCTCTTCCTTTATGATGATATAAAAGACCGACAATAAGACCGGCAACAGGCAACAGGTATAAAGTCCAGTTATGCTGGTTCCTGAAACTGGTTGCGATATTCAAGGCGGTTAAAAAAAAGGCAGATAATGTTCCGGCAGCAAGGCCAATAATAAGAACGATGACTACCCATTTTAAAATATAGCGAAAAGTTACCGGATCTGTTTGTTTAACCATCTTATGCCTGTGAGAATTAGGGTACAGGCTCGGGACAAATATAAGAGATTTAAAATTTGCAAAAAGACCTGTCCGGATAAATTCCGAACAGGCCTGATTAGTTTAATAATGCTGCGATTACCTGATAAGGTAATATTTCTCGGTAGTTTGTGGTGTCGATCCCTCTACAGTCGCGGTAAATTCGAGCTTCTTATTGGTAAGCGTAGTGATCTTCGAAACACGTGTCTTATTGTTATAATTCAGATTAAGGCCGTCATTGTTGATAACCACATAATTTCCGAGATAATTATTGGAATTAAAACTTACTATTGCTTCATCCTGTTCGTTATTACGAAACTCGATGTAATCGGAGGAAACTCCGGTATAAACAACAGTTGCAGCACCCGCAATTGTAGTTTCAATTTTCGCCACCTGCCATTTGCCGAAAATATCCTTTTTAATACTTGTTTCTTCATCCTTCTGGCAACCAGTTATACTGGCAAGTAGGAATAGTAGCGCGGTAATGAAAGTAATTTGTTTCTTCATCGGTGATTTTTTTTAATGTTTTTCAATAAGTATTTTTCGAGACTATAACGCAGAAATATTTCTTTTGGTACAAAAATGTTACACAAAACCCCCGCTTATTGCCCTTTTTAAGGAGAGACGGCTAAATGACAATAAGTTAAAAAGAGTTGAATAACCATCGTCTTGTATTCACAGGCCAATAACAATTTAGGCCCAGGATGGTTTTCAATAGTGGTAAAAGAAATAAATACTCATGAAACCATCATCAGTTTACACTAACAAACGGGACATATAAAAACTGATGATAGCTTTATAACCGTTAAAAAGAAATAAATACTCATGAAAATACGTTGTAGTTTGTACTTTAATGGCTTATATTTTTTATTTTCGCAAAACATAAAAACGATTACATGGAAGAATTTGAAGTTAGCGATGCTTCTAAGAAGACAAAAACCATATATATATCTACCATATTCAGTATAGCCCTGGTTTTATTGATGCTGGGAATGTTGGGATTGATATTAGTGCATGCAAAGAATCTTTCCGACTACGTAAAAGAAAATATTGTGCTGAACATCATTGTTGATGAAGGTGCGAAAGAGACTGAAGTGCTGCAATTTCAAAAAGAACTGAACGCAAACCAGGCGATTAAAAGTACGGTCTATATCAACAAGGAAATGGCTGCCAGGAACTTAACCAATGATCTTGGCGAAGATTTCGTGAATTTCTTAGGCTATAACCCCCTACTCTCCACCATTGACGTTTATTTAAAGGCAGATTATGCAAATAATAAAAGTATAGATGCGCTTAAGGCCAGTATTGCTAAAAATCCGATCGTAAAAGAGGTGATTTACCAAAGTTCGCTGATTGATATGGTCAACAAAAACATCAATACGATCGGTCTGATCATCCTGGGATTCGCTGCAATCTTGCTGATCATCTCCGTCGCCTTGATAAACAATACAATCCGGCTGGCCATTTACTCTCAGCGCTTTTTGATCAAAAGTATGCAGTTGGTTGGCGCAACAAGGAATTTTATCCGCAAGCCTTTTATTCTTATTGCTGCTTTACATGGCCTAATAGCTGCTTTTATAGCCATTTTAATTTTGCTGGGCATCTTGTTCTATGCGCAAAGGGAAATTCCTGAAATGATTATTTTAAGAAATTACACGGAATTTGGAATCGTGCTGGGAAGCCTTGTGGTGGTAGGTATTTTTATCACTGCAATCAGCACTTCATTTGCGGTAAGCAAATATTTGAAACTAAAAATTTACGATCTTTACAGATAATGACAGAGAAAAAAACAACACCTGCAACTCAGGGAACAAGAAGTGAACTGGTTTTCACCAAGAAAAACTATCAGCTGTTATTGATCAGCATTGCAATTGTTGTGCTTGGCTTTATTTTAATGATAGGGACCACTGATATCTATGATTTCAGAAAGACTACATTGGCACCAATGGTTGTCCTGTTTGGCTTTGGCTTTGGCGTTTATGCCATCTTAAAAAAATAATTTACTTCATGGATTATTTGCAAGCCTTTATTCTGGCTGTAATTGAAGGGTTAACCGAGTTTTTACCCGTCTCCTCAACCGGGCATATGGTGATCGCCAGTTCCTTTATGGGTATCGGGAAGGATGATTTTGTGAAATTATTTGAGGTGGCGATTCAACTGGGGGCCATTCTGGCCGTCGTTGTCCTCTACTGGAAAAAATTCTTTGACTTCAGCAAATGGCAGTTCTATGTAAAGCTGATCATCGCTGTGATACCAGCGTTATTCTTTGGCTTTCTGCTTAACGATTTTATTGACAATACCCTGGGCAACCCGGTCTTTATTGCCGTAGTGCTGCTACTTGGAGGGATTGTGCTGTTGTTTATAGACAAGTTGTTTAAAAACCAGACGGTTGACCATGAAAGGGATATCAGTAACTTATCTGCCTTTAAAATTGGCTGCTTCCAGGTACTTGCTGTTGTTTTCCCTGGCTTAAGCAGAAGCGCTGCCACCATTATTGGCGGCATGCAACAGAAACTAACCAGGCACGCCGCAGCTGAATTTTCTTTTTTCCTTGCCGTACCTACCATGTGTGCTGCAACCGGATATAAATTACTAAAAGGCCTCCATCTCCTGAACGCAGCGAACATTAAGCTATTACTTTTTGGCAACCTGGTTGCCTTCATTGTAGCCATTATCGCCATTAAATCGTTTATTGGCTTTTTATCTAAACACGGATTTCGCATTTTTGGCTGGTATAGGATCATCATCGGTGTGGTTTTAATTGCCCTCTATTATTCCGGGGTTGAAATGAATGTATTATAATGGCCGACCAACAACAAGAACCTCTAAAGAACAAAGTGTTTCCTGAATTTAATTTTGCTGAGGGAGAATTATTGCTGATCAACAAGCCCTATAAATGGACCAGTTTCGATGTGGTAGGAAAGATCAGGAACTCCTTAAAACCCTTGAAATTGAAGGTTGGCCATGCCGGGACTTTAGATCCACTGGCTACCGGGCTCCTCATCATCTGCACAGGGAAATTAACCAAACAGATCGACACCTTTCAGGCACAAGAAAAAGAATATACAGGCACAATGATCCTGGGTGCTACTACTCCCTCTTTTGATATGGAGACTGTAGTTGACCAGGAATACCCCCTAGATGGACTTACTGAGGAAGCTATTTACGGTGCTGCTGCGCCTTTTAGAGGTGATATACAGCAATACCCTCCTGCGCATTCAGCGGTAAAAATAAATGGCGAACGTCTTTATGTAAAGGCCCGTCGCGGCGAAGAAACAGAGCTGCGTTTGCGCAATGTTACGGTATCCGTTTTTGAAATTACACGGATAGATTTGCCGGAAGTAGATTTTAGAATCGTATGCAGTAAAGGAACTTACATCAGATCCCTGGTTTCAGATTTTGGTAAACAGTTGAACAATGGTGCTTATCTGTCGAAACTGGTGCGTACCAGAAGCGGTGACTTTTTATTGGAAAATGCTTTTGAAGTAAAGGATCTGGTTGATTACCTTAGAGAGAAAAAAACATAGGTATGCGTGGTCACTCGAAATCAACAAAGTTAAACTTCGCAAAAAACATGTTCCTAATCGCATGTGGTATTGTTTCTGCATGTTTCGGACTGAAAAGTTTCTTGCTGCCCAGCGGTTTTATTGATGGTGGAGTAACCGGTATATCACTTTTAATCAGCAACATTACCGGGCTAAGACTTTCTTATCTGATTATCCTGATTAACATCCCTTTTGTTGTTTTAGGATACAGACAGATCGGTAAAATCTTTGCGGTTAAAACTTCCATAGCCATAGCCATCCTGGCCCTGTTACTCTTTATAGCTCCTTTTAAACCGATTACCCATGACCCTTTACTGATCGCCTTTTTTGGCGGACTGTTTTTAGGCGGGGGAATTGGCTTAGCCATGAGAGGGGGCTGTGTGATTGACGGCACAGAGGTATTGGCCCTATACATCAGTAAGAACAGTACACTGACGGTAGGCAACATTATCCTCATTCTAAACATTGTGATTTTTTCGTTCGCAGCAATACTATTGAGTATTGACACCGCTCTCTATGCGATCCTGACCTACCTTTCTGCATCTAATACCGTTGATTATATCGTGAATGGTATCGAACAATATACCGGTGTTACGGTGATCTCTGTGAAAAATGTCCAGATTAAAAAATTCATTATTAACCAGATGAAAAGGGGGGTAACCATTTATAAGGGTGAAGGTGGTTACGGTGAACAAAAAGACATCGATATTCTATATACTGTTGTAACAAAACTGGAAATGGGCAAGCTCCAGACCGCAATACGGCAAATTGATCCGGACGCATTTGTTATACAGCAGCAAATTGCTGATATAAAGGGAGGTGTGGTAAAGCGCCAGGCCTTACATTAATTTTATGAAGATATACAATCATTTTTCTGAATTTAAAAGATTAAATAATGCAGTTGCAACCATTGGCACGTTCGACGGCGTACATTATGGTCATCAGAAAATCATTAGAAGACTGTGTGAGCTGGCCAGATCAACCGGTGGTGAAAGTGTGATCCTTACCTTCTTTCCTCACCCAAGGTTAATTATAGATCCGGAGAACCAGGACCTGAAGATGATCAATACAATTGAAGAAAAAGCCAGGATACTGGCGGGCCTCGGTGTAGATCATTTGATCATTACCCCTTTTACCCGCGATTTCTCTAACCTGAGTCCGACTGAATATATTGAGGACATTCTGGTGGAGACCATTGGCATTAAAAATTTAATAGTCGGTTATGACCATCGCTTTGGCAAGAACAGGGCGGGCGGTATGCCGGAACTGGAAGCAGGTGCTAAAACTTATGGTTACAAAATTGAAGTGATCCCCGAACAGGATATTAATGATGTTTCGGTAAGCTCAACGAAGATTCGTAATGCCCTGTTAAATGGCCAGGTCGCGCTTGCTGCCGAGTACCTGGGTTATCATTTTTCCTTATACGGGAGGGTGATTAAAGGGGATAAGATCGGCAGAACAATAGGCTTCCCTACAGCCAATATATTTATTGAAGAAACTTATAAACTGATCCCGTCTGACGGCATTTATGCAGTAACGGTTGATATGTCGGGCCAGTCGTTTAAAGGAATGGCCTACATTGGCCAAAGACCTACAATCAACGGTATGACCAGGAATATTGAAGTGAATATTTTTGATTTCAACCAGGAAATTTACGGTCAGAACATCACCATGACCTTCCTTGAATTTTTAAGACACGATGTTAAATTCGCCGGATTAGAAGCGCTGAAATTACAGCTCCAAAAAGATAAAGAAGCCACTTTAGCTTACTTCAACAGATAATTCTCACAACTTTTATAATCGGCTTTTATTTGATCCAGTGGATATAAGTGAGTTTTCCGACATGGTAGGCTGATAGTGCAAAGAAAAGCATGGCAATACTTTTGCTGATCACATAACTACTTAAGGCAAACTTTTCCTGTATATACTGTGCAAAGCGCGCAAATCCATATAAAGCCAGTGCAGCGCCAATACCTGAGCCGATACTAAAAACGGAAAGAGAAAGGTAACCGATATCAATCCATTCATGAGAAATGAGATAGGTTCCTATAAATAGCCAGTAAGGAATCTGCATCGGATTGATCACTCCTAAAAGCAATCCATACCGGATGCTATCCTTTTTGGAATAATCTGCTTTGGGCATTTCCTTTCTTGATTTCCAGGTCAACACCCCCAAAATACCAAACATCAGCACCATAACTACATCTATCGTATTTTCAAGATTGATTTCGCTGGATAACCACTGGACAAAACGCATAACACCAAAGGTGAACAGCACTTCGACGACAGAGAAGGCCGTAATGAAATACAATGCCTGCCGGATGCCCCTTGTAATTGTAATCTGAACTACAGTCAGGTTGATGTTACCCGGAGGGATGTAGCCTAACATGTTTACGACAATGCCAAGAAAGAGGGTTAAAAAAAGCATGCGCGAAGATACAATGATTTAATAGATTTTTCAGGAAGGATTAAATTCATGCAGGCTTCAGGTGCTTCTTTAAATATTTAGCGGTGTAAGATGCTTTTATGGCTAAAAGATCTTCAGGAATGCCCTCAAAAACCACATCCCCCCCTTTATCGCCACCTTCGGGACCAATATCGATCACCCAATCTGCTGATTTGATCATGTCCATATTATGCTCTATCACCAGGATGGAATTGCCCTGTTCTATTAAGGTATTTAATGCGATCAACAGCTTTTTAATATCATGAAAATGGAGTCCGGTTGTGGGCTCATCAAAAATGAACATTGTTTTATTGGCGTTATTTCCCTTGATCAGAAAAGAGGCCAACTTAATGCGCTGTGCTTCACCCCCGGATAAGGTATTGGACGACTGCCCTAAATGTACATAGCCCAGACCGACATCAACAAGTGGCTGAAGTTTCGCTATGATTTTAGGTTCATTGCTAAAGAATGCTACGGCCTCTTCAATGGTTAGATCCAGTATGTCAGCTACGTTTTTATCCTGGTAAGTTACATCCAGCACCTGCTGTTTAAATCTTCTTCCGCCACAAGTTTCGCAAGGCAGGTAAATATCAGCCATAAACTGCATCTCGATCTTAACCTCTCCCTCACCCTGACAAACATCACAACGCCCGCCTTCTACGTTAAAAGAGAATGCTGCAGGTTTTAATCCGGCTGCCTTTGAAGCGGGCAGGCCCGAAAATAAGGCACGAACATCATCCCAGGCTTTTACATAGGTAACCGGGTTAGACCTGGATGACCTCCCGATAGGGTTTTGATCTACCATCTCCACCTGGCTCACCAAGTCATAATTACCATATATGCCATCGTAAGCACCGGTTTGTTCACCCGAATAATTGCCTATTGCTTTTTGTAAGGCAGGATAAAAAATCTTTTTAATCAGACTGGTTTTGCCTGATCCCGACACACCACTAACAACCGTAAATACCCCCAGCGGAATTTTTACATCTATATTCTTCAGGTTATTTTCTCTTGCCCCTTTAATTAACACATGGTCTTTCCAGGCCCTCCGCTTCCCGGGTACCGCAATTTTCTCTGAACCGGAAAGATAACGGCCGGTTAAGCTGCGTTTATCTTTGATGATCTCCTTATAGGTACCGCTGAATACGAGATTGCCTCCATGTGTTCCGGCTTCGGGACCGATATCAATAATGTGATCGGCCGCCTTCATCATTTCTTCTTCATGTTCTACGACCAGCACTGTATTTCCAACATTTCTAAGCGACTGAAGTACTTCTATCAGCTTATTGGTGTCTCGTGGGTGCAGACCAATGCTTGGCTCATCTAAAACGTAGATAGATCCCACCAGACTACTCCCTAAAGAGGTGGCCAGGTTTATCCGCTGGGACTCTCCGCCTGATAGCGTATTTGAAAGCCTGTTCAACGTCAAATAGCCAAGGCCCACATTATTCAGATAAAGCACCCTATTTATGATCTCGGACAGTAACCGTTTCGCTATTTTTTGCTCCGTTGCGGAGAGTTTCAGATTTTCAAAGAAGTCGAGGATGGTTGCCAATGGCATCAGCACCACATCCATAATTGATTTGTTTGCAATTTTTACATAGGATGCGTCTTTGCGCAACCTCGATCCCTTACAATCCGGACAGATGGTTTTTCCTCTGTACCGGGAGAGCATCACGCGGTATTGTATTTTGTACGTCTGCTGTTCCAGTTCCTTAAAGAAATCATCTAAGCCACCAAAATATTTATTGCCAGTCCAGATTAATTTCTGCTCTTTTTCGGTGAGCTCACTATAGGGACGATGAATTGGGAAATCGAATTTATCCGCGTTATGCACCAGTTTGTTCAACCAGTCCCGCATCTTTTCGCCTCTCCATGGCGCAACTGCATTGTCATATATGCTTTTACTTTTATCAGGGATGACCAGATCTTCGTCGATGCCGATCACACTTCCGTAGCCCTCACATCTTTTACACGCTCCGTACGGGTTGTTAAAGCTAAAAAAATTGGGTGTTGGTTCTTCAAAACGGATACCATCCAGTTCGAACCGATCACAAAAATGAGTTAATTTACCAGCATGATCGACGTAGCAGTCGCCCTTCCCCTCAAAAAATGCAGTTTGTACAGAATCCGCAATACGGCTCAAGGTCTCGTCGTCATTGTGCACCACAATCCTGTCAATCAATATGTTAACCGTATGTTCATCCTTGAGCTCAAAATCTTTAAAGTCCTTATCTTCAAGAATATCCTCAATTTTATGGATCTTCTCTTTATAGGATACCCGAAGAAAACCTTTTTGCAGAAGAACGGCCAGTTCCTCTTTTAACGACCTGTTATTGTGGGGAAATAAAGGACAGAAAATGGTAATCACACTTTCCTCTCCCAAGGCAGCGATGTAATCTACCACAGTGGTTACCGTATCTTTTTTTACAACTTTACCAGATTCCGGGGAATAGGTTTTCCCGATTCGGGAGAAGAGTAATTTCAGATAATCATAGATCTCGGTCGAAGTGCCTACGGTAGAGCGTGGATTTGATGTGATGACTTTCTGCTCAATGGCAATTGCCGGCGCAATTCCTTTGATGTAATCCACATCCGGTTTATTCATACGGCCCATGAACTGGCGGGCGTAGGACGACAAGCTTTCCACATAACGTCGCTGGCCTTCGGCATATAAGGTATCAAAAGCCAGGGATGACTTTCCGGAGCCTGACATTCCGGTAATCACCACGAGTTTATTTTTAGGTATCGCTACATCTATATTCTTTAGGTTATGAACTCTGGCACCCTTTATGATTATATTTTTATGTGGATCTTTATCGATTTCGTTACTCATTGATTTCTTGCTAGAATAGTGCTAATATAACCTAAATTACACGATTTCGGTTTTTTAAGTAGCTGCAAAAATAAGGGTATCAAACCACTTTTAATTTTTTTTAACACTTTTTATATGGTTTTTTCATAAAAAAATGGTTCTTTTGGAATGTCAATTCATAAATCAAACCACTA
This sequence comes from uncultured Pedobacter sp., assembly GCA_946478755.1. Next base: position 11,874 of record CAMLDJ010000163.1, read on the forward strand.
ACTAACAAACTAATAGGAGAAACTCATATAGAAGAAAACGTCTACTAAGTATTTTTTTAGCAAACAGCAAGGGATTTTAGTAAGGATACTCCTATGAAATTACAACAAACTAGTGATCAGGAATTGATCAAGTT
>CAMLDJ010000164.1 GCA_946478755.1 uncultured Pedobacter sp.
TACGTAAAAAAGGTGCTAAAGTAGCTGCCTCCCGTCAGGATCGTGATTCTAACGAGGGTGTAGTTATTGCTAAAGCGACTGCTGATGGCAAACGTGGTGTGGTAGTTGAATTAAATTGCGAGACTGATTTCGTGGCTAAAAATGCTGATTTCGTTGCTTTAGCCAATAAATTTACTGAGTTAGCGATCAACAACAATCCTGCTTCATTAGAAGAACTTTTGGCTCTTGAAATTGAAGGACAAAAGGTTTCTGATATCATTGTTGAAAATACAGGTAAAATCGGAGAGAAAATTGGTATCTCTAAATTTGAAACTGTTACTGGTGAGTTAGTCGTTCCTTACATCCATGGTAACTACCGTTTAGGTGTTTTGGTTGCTTTAAACCAGGCTGGTGCAGGTGTTGAAGAAGCTGGTAAAGATGTAGCTATGCAAATTGCTGCAATGAGCCCGGTTGCTTTAGATAAAGGTGATGTTGATGCTACTACTATTGAGCGTGAAACTGAAATCGCTAAAGAACAAATCCGTGCTGAAGGTAAACCTGAAGAAATGATAGAGAAAATTGCTGCAGGTAAATTGAATAAATTCTACAAAGACAGCACTTTACTAAACCAGGAGTTTGTTAAAGATTCCTCTAAAGACGTACGTAAATTTTTAAATGATGTTGCTAACGGCTTAACCGTTGTTGCATTTAAACGCGTACAATTAGGAGCTTAATACTTAATTAATTTTTTAAAAGGGGCCTTCTGTTTTTCAGAAGGCCCCTTTTTTTGGCTTATATTTGGATTGTACTATAGATGCTTATGATCGCTATAACCAATTGTAAACTGTTTAAAGACGGAACGCTGTTTGAAAACCAGGCTGTTTTAATTGAGAATGGAAACATCGCCAGGATCTCTGCTGAAGAAGTCCCATTGGGATACCAGCAGTTGGATGCCGAGGGGGACTTAATAACACCTTCTTTTATCGACTTGCAGATCTATGGGAGTGGCGGACAGCTTTTTTCTGCTTATCCCACTGCCCACACCCTTCGGCAGATGGATGCTGATCTGATCAGTAAAGGAACTACAGGCTTTTTGGCTTGCGTGGCTACCAACACCATGGATATTGTTTACCAAAGCCTGGATGCCGCAAAAGCGTATCGACCAGATGCCAGAGGCTTTTTAGGTCTGCACCTGGAAGGTCCCTACCTTAATGCCAAGCGCAGGGGCGCCCATGTGGAGACCTACATACATAAAGCTGAACTTGATGAAGTCAAGCGCCTGATGGATTATGCAGATGGCACAGTAAAAATGGTGACCATGGCCGCCGAGCTTCAGGATGACGCGGTAATCAGCTATTTGCTCGACAATAATGTGGTCTTATCGTTAGGGCATAGTGACGCGAACTTTGCCGAAGCCACCGCAGCTTACAACAAAGGATTTACGACGACTACGCATCTGTTTAATGCCATGCCACCGATACATCACCGTTCGCCTAATCTACCTGTAGCGATATTTAATCATCCAACGGCAATGGCAAGTATTATCGCGGATGGGAACCATGTTGATTTTGAGGTGCTCAAGATGAGTTACAGGCTGATGGGACACAGACTATTTTTAATTACTGATGCAGTAACGGAATGCCATATTGGGCCATATCAGCATCAGCTAGCTGGTGATAAATTTATCACACCTGACGGCACACTTTCGGGCTCCAGTATTACCCTATTGCAGGCTGTCCAAAACTGTGTGGATCATTGCCAGATCCCTTTAAATGAGGCTTTAAATATGGCCTCAGCCTATCCGGCCAAAGTCATGGGGTTGACGGGTACTGTAGGTACTTTACAAGTGGGAAACCAGGCAAATTTCCTCTTATTGACGCCGGAATTGAAACTGAACAAAGTTTTTGTGAATGGTTTGCGCATTTGATCCCTTATTAATTAAAACAAATAGTTATTTTTGAAGCCATGAAATATAAACGGATCCTGTTAAAATTAAGTGGCGAGTCGCTGATGGGCGAGAAACAATATGGTATTGACAACGAGATAGTAAGGCAGTATGCTGAGGATATTAAAGCAGTGCATGAGGAAGGACTTGAAATAGCAATTGTTATCGGAGGGGGTAATATTTTCAGAGGCTTAAGTGCAGAAAAATCGGGTATGGACCGGGCACAGGCTGACTATATGGGCATGCTTGCCACTGTTATTAACAGTATGGCATTACAGGATGCCCTCGAAAAAGTGGGCTTAAAAACAAGGCTACTTACTGCGATAAAAATGGAGCAGATCTGCGAACCGTTTATCCGCCGGAGGGCAGTCAGGCACCTTGAAAAAGGGCGTGTCGTGATTTTCGGAGCTGGCACCGGTAACCCATATTTTACTACAGACTCGGCAGCTGCATTGCGCGCAATTGAAATAAAAGCGGATGTGGTATTGAAAGGAACCCGCGTGGATGGAATATACACCGCCGATCCTGAAAAGGATCCGGCAGCCACTAAATATTCAGAAATATCCTTTAAAGAAGTTTATGCTAAAGGATTAAATGTAATGGATATGACAGCGTTTACACTTTGTGAAGAAAATGAGTTGCCTATTATTGTTTTTGATATGAACAAAACAGGTAATTTTATGAAAATAGCAAACGGTGATGGAATTGGAACGCTCGTTAGAAACTGATGCTAAATAAATTTTATATGTGCTTAAATTTTACAAAATATGAATGACCTCATAAAGAAACAGTTACAGGATGCCCAGGTAAATATGGATAGAGCGATTGACCATTGTGAAGCTGAACTCACTAAGATCCGTGCAGGAAAAGCTTCTGCGGGAATGTTAGACGGCATATTTGTAGATTATTATGGAAGTGCTACTGGTCTGGCCCAGGTGGCAAGTATCAACACGCCTGATGCGCGTACTTTACTTGTTCAGCCTTGGGAAAAAAATATGTTAGTGCCAATTGAACGCGCCATAATGGAAGCAAACATTGGAATAAATCCTCAGAATGATGGCGTCGTAATTCGTTTGGTTGTTCCCCCGTTGACAGAGGAACGCAGAAAAGAACTTGTTAAAAAAGTTAAGGAAGAAGCAGAACGTGGTAAAGTAACCATTCGCAACATCCGCAAAGATGCCAACGAAAAAATTAAAAAGTTAAAAGCCGAAAGTGTTTCTGATGATGAGATCAAAACCGGCGAGGCCGAGGTTCAGAAAATAACTGATACCTATATCCTTAAGGTGGACAAACATACTGAAGCAAAGGAGAAAGATATCATGACGGTCTAAGGACGAATTATAATCTCCTTGTAAATTAAAGGGAATGAAGACAATGCTTCATTCCCTTTCTTTATTTTTGACAGCTAGTTTTCGCTTTATCTATCCAAACATACGACACATGAAGATTTTATTCAGCTATTTAAAGAATTATAAGGGACTTATATTCCTGGCCCTGTTCCTTGCTGCCGTTAACCAGATATTCTCTTTTCTTGATCCATATGTGTTTCGCCTGATCATAGATAAATACGTTACCAATTATAAAAATTTCACTACCGATGAATTTATAAAGGGTGCCGGAGTATTGATTTTACTGGCCATGGGCGCTGCGATGGTATCGCGCATTGCCAAGAATTTTCAGGATTACTACGTAAATGTAATTACACAACGACTTGGAGCAAAGATCTATTCAGATGGGCTGGCGCACTCTTTAGAACTGCCCTATCAAGTGTTTGAAGATCAGCGAAGCGGAGAAACGCTAGGCATATTGCAGAAAGTCAGGATAGATACGGAGAAGCTTGTACAAGCTGTAATTAATGTTTTATTTACCAGTATTATCGGGATCATATTTGTTACCGTATATGCCATTTCTGTATATTGGGTTATTGCCGTAGTCTATTTTTCTTCCATACCTCTGCTTGGGTTTTTAAGTTCATTTTTGAGTAAGCGAATCAAGAAGGTGCAGAAAAAAATCGTCGCAGAAACGACTTCGCTGGCAGGATCAACCACTGAATCGCTTCGGAATATTGAGCTGGTAAAGAGTTTGGGGCTGGCCAAACAGGAGATCAGCAGGTTAAATGCTACGACCAATAAAATATTAGGACTGGAACTCAAAAAAGTAAAATACATCAGAAGCCTGAGCTTTATACAAGGCACTTTTGTAAACCTGTTGCGGAACAGCTTGCTGTTTTTGATGATGTACCTGATTTTTGCCGGGCGGATTACAGTAGGAGAGTTCTTCTCGCTCTTTATTTATTCTTTTTTTATTTTTGGACCATTACAGGAGCTGGGCAATATTATCAATGTGTATCGCGAGACTGAGGTATCACTTAATAATTTCGAGCGGATCATGTCCACGCCGAAAGACAAGAAACCAGATAATCCCGCAACGTTAACCAAAATCACAGAGCTTGAATTTGATCATGTAGGATTTAAGCACCAATCGGCCACCACCAACGCATTAAATGAAATCAGTTTTAAAACCGGAATTGGGGAAACAGTTGCTTTTGTAGGGCCATCTGGATCGGGAAAGACAACCCTTGTCAAATTATTGGTTGGACTGTATGGGCCGAAATCAGGGGACATCCGATATAATGGCATCACCGGAAAAGATATTGACCTGGATGTACTGAGAGAAAAGATCGGCTTTGTCACCCAGGACACCCAGTTGTTTTCAGGTACCATACGTGAGAATTTACAGTTTGTAAGGCCAGATGCATCCGACGAAGAATGCATGCGGGTACTCCAGCAGGCGGCCTGCCAGAACTTACTCGCAAGGGCGGATAAAGGTCTGGATACCTTAATCGGTGAAGGCGGGGTTAAGGTATCGGGGGGCGAAAAGCAACGTTTGTCTATCGCCCGTGCGCTGTTGCGTAAACCTGATATCCTGGTTTTTGATGAAGCTACCTCCTCATTGGATTCCCTGACTGAAGAGGAGATCACTGCAACCATCCGTGACGTATCCGACATAGACAACCACATCACTATTTTAATTGCGCACAGACTGTCTACCATCCGCCATGCGGATAGAATTTATGTTCTTGAAAAAGGAAATGTGATAGAACAGGGAACGCACAATGAGCTGGTTGCACAGAATGGATTATATTATGCGATGTGGAGACAGCAGATCGGGGAGCGGTTAACGGTTGTTTAAACCTTTTGTTCGTGTATTTCCTGAAGGCTTAATTTAATCAGGCCTTTTGTTTTCAAATAGGTGATCCCGGCTATAAGGATGGTCATACTTCCGCCAAATACTACGGCTGGTACGGTACGCATCAGCTTGGCAGTTAAGCCGGATTCGAATGCCCCGATTTCATTTGAGGAGCCGATGAACATACTGTTTACCGCGGAAACGCGACCCCTCATTTCGTCCGGGGTAAGTAATTGCATGATGGTAGAGCGGATAATTACACTGATACTGTCAAACGCACCTTCCATAAAGAGGAACAGCAGTGTCAGATAAAAGTTCCTGGACAGGCCATAGCAGATGATACTGGTTCCGAATCCCGTGACCGCAATAAGCAGATTTCGCCAGGGCTTGTTCATGGGAGAAAAACGGGTCATGATCAGCATGGTCAGCACGGCACCGGTTGAAGCTGCGGCGCGCATGAATCCAAGTCCTTCGGAGCCCACTTTAAGAATGTCGTTGGCAAATACCGGCAGCAAGGCCAGGGCACCGCCGAAAAACACAGAAAAGAGGTCTAAGCTCATCGCGCCAAGCATCATTTTGCTCTTAAAGACAAAATGCACACCTTCGGTAAGACTTTTTACAATGCTTTCTTTAGGGATGAAAGTTGGTGGATGTGGCCTTAAAAAGAAAATGCAGACCAGTGCAATGAATATAAAAGTAATAATAACAATGTATGTTACCGTGATTCCATAAAATCCATAGATCAACCCACCCGCCGCAGGCCCAAGGATAGAGGCCATTTGCCAGCTGGAGCTGTTCCAGGTGCTGGAATTGGGATATAATTTTTTTGGAATGATCTGTGCCATCAGCGAAAAAGTAGCCGGACTAAAAAAGCCCCTCGCAATGCCGATGCCAAATATCATGCAATACATAATGGGCACGGTGTAGCGGGGTGGAATGTAGGCATGCATTTGTTCTGTGGTGACAACCAGCATGACAAAGGAACAAAGAAATACCCCTGAAAATATTTTAAGCAGTAGGACCCGCTTTTCCGATTTGTCGGCCACATAACCCCCGTATAAGGCGACGGTTATAGCAGGTAGCGCTTCGCACAACCCTATTAGTCCCAGCGCCAGCGGATCTTTGGTTAAGTAGTAGATGTGAAAACCTATAATTACGGCCTGCATCTGGTAGGCAAAGGTGAAAAAGAATCGCATTCCTAAATACGATCGGAATTCCCGGTAGCGGAGTGCTGCAAATGGATCGGGTTTCTCTATAGGGATCTGGTCTTCCAACAAAAAAATATTTTAAGCAAATGTATGCCATCGGAAACCAATAACATCTATTTATTTAAATAAGTTTTACATGATCCGGTCATAAAAGGCCTTATAGGCGGCACTCATGTCCTCGGCCTGGTTGATGGCCGAAGAGGCGGCTATTCCGAAGATGCCGGTAAGCATTAATGGGTCTATATCGCTAAGGGTGACCCCGCCCACGGCCAGCACGGGCAGCTCGATATGCATACGCTGTAATTCTGCTATCGCTTTTTGATAACCCTCAATGCCCAATAAAGGGGCGTTGTTCGGTTTTGTGGTTGTGGTATAAAACGGGCCAAAGCCCGCGTAGTCCGCACCTTCTTCTGCTAAGCGGATCAGCCCCTGCAAATTGGTGGCAGAGCCGCCGATAGTAAGAGCTTCTCCAAGTTGTGCCCTCAGCTGGATAAAGTTGGCATCAAAATCTTCGATATGAAAACCCTGAATGTCGGCCTGACCATTTAAATGGATATGATCCGTAACGATTAGGGTGGCACCCCAATCGTCACAGATCTCTGCAATCGCATGAATATCTTTTAAAAGTTCATCGTCATTTTTAGACAGACAGCGATACTGAATCCATTTAGCCCCAGCATTGCAGGCAATCTGCGCCTGTTCAATATGGCTGAGCTGCTGAATATCGTGCGTGATAAAATGTAGCTTTTCGATGAACTTTTTCATGATATGTATATCCTTATAGATTTAAAATTTCAAATTAAGCGAAAGTAGGAAATTAGTTCCTGCCTGGGGAAAGTAAAAGTTTTCTGTGACCGTTGCCCATGGGTAAATTGAGCTATAGGTATAACCGTTGCTTTCATATTTTTTGTTCAGGATGTTGTTGGCCAATATCCCGATGTTAATATTTCTGATGCCTTTCAAACTGAAGTCATAGCCAAGCCTGGCATTATTTACCCAATAAGCATCCAGCTTGCGGCTTTCGTTCTGGGTATTGTCCATATACTGTTTGCTGACATACTTGCTTTGCCATGCTAGGGCAAGGCCCGATAATGGCTTGTAAACGAACTCGCCAAAAAGCACGCTGTTAGGCGAGAAGGAGATGTCAGGATTTGCGTAAGTGGTAGCCTGTACATTGATCAATTCGAAATCACTGTCATACTCGGACACATAGTCGATGTAATTCTTGATTTTGTTTCTGCTCAACGCGGCATTGGCATTTAGAGCGAATTTAGGACTGATGATGTAAGACGCATCCAGTTCAAGACCTATACGCGAGCTTTTATCTACGTTTTGACGATAGGCATCGGAATATTCGTTGATCTCTCCTGTAAAAATCAGCTGATCTTTATAAAACATTCCATATACATTAACACCGGCGTTAAGGATGTTGTTTTTGAAGCGGTAACCGGCCTCAACATTGTTTAAGCGTTCTGGCTTAGGGATATCAAGATCATCTTTTAGATTGGTAAAGTCATCGCGGTTTGGCTCTTTGTTGGCCACACTAAACGAGGCATAAATGTTACTTTGTTCGTTAAGGACGTAGGTGGCGCCAAATTTAGGATTGAAGAAATCGTAGTTGTTATGAAAGTCCTGTATTTTACGATTCTTATCCGTTCCGGTAATATCATATGCTACATTTCTGTATTGAAGGTCGGCAAATAAACTCAGCTGGCTTACCGGACTATAATTAACTTTAGCATAGCTGTTGAAATCATCCTTGTTTCCCTTGCCGTCATAGTAGTGATAATCGTTTGCGGCAGTTGAGGCATATTGGGCCCATATCACTTCTCCGAAGTGCTTGCCGCGGTACTGATTATAAGCTCCGCCAAGGGTGAAATTTAAATCGCGTCCAGGATTATAATTGAATGAATACGTTAACCCGTAGAAATCATTGTCTAACCAACGGCGACGGACAATATCAGTTCTGCTGATGGTTGTTCCGTCAATAGTCACATTAGGGAGACCAAGATCTTCAAATTTGCGGCCGGCTTTATACTCCTCGAAATAACCCTTCCCATCCGTATAATGCAAGGCCCCGTTGAATGAAAATTGCGGGTTAAATTGCTTTGCGTACAAGGCCTGATAATGACTTTGTGTATAGACGTCATTCTGATCCTTATAGGTGAACTGATTATATGTCCGGTTGTTGGAATTGAAAAGATTTAAAGAATCTGCTGTAGTGTTATACAGGTAGCCCAGATTATTTTCATAATGTGTCTTCAAGCCTTCAACATCGCCGCGTAATTTTGCTTCGGGAACTCCGTTCCAGGCCTGGTAGGTCTCTTCTGAACCGCCGAATATGTTGATCCTTAACAGGTCGGTCTTTCCATGATAGGCACCTGATAAAAAGAATGACTTCAGATCAGCAGCACTGCGGTCGATAAAGCCGTCAGACTTAATTCGTGATAAACGACCGTCAAAGCTCCATTTGTTGTCAATCAGTCCGGTACCTACTTTAACTGTGTTCTTTATCGTGTTAAATGAGCCAAATGTATTGTTTAGTTCCGCGTAGGGCTGATCCGATGACGAGGTAGTCTGGATATTTAGACTGCCGCCGAAAGCTCCCGCACCATTTGTAGAGGTACCAACGCCACGCTGGATCTGTATGTTATCAACAGAAGAGGCAAAGTCGGGCATGTTTACCCAAAAAGTCCCCTGGCTTTCGCTGTCATTATATGGAATGCCGTTTACCGTCACATTTACCCGGCTGGCATCACTGCCTCTTATTCTTATTCCGGTATAACCTACTCCTGCCCCGGCATCTGAAGTGACTACAACACCAGGTGTGTTGTTCAGGATAAAGGGCAGGTCCTGACCAAAATTATTCTGTTGTATTTCAGCCTTATCTATGTTTTTATAAGTGCTGGCTGATTTTTGCGTAGCACGTGTGGCCCTTACAATGACTTCGTCGGCAAGAAATGCGGATGGGGCTAATGTCATGTCAACGATCTCATTGCTGCCAACCTTTACCGTCTTTTCTACCGTTTGATAACCAAGGTAACTTACAATTAGGGTGTAGTTTCCTGTTTTTAAGTTGTTGAACTGGTATTTGCCTTGTTTGTCTGTTATAATTCCGGCAGCGCTATTTTTAAGTGTCACTGATGCGCCTGGTAAGGTTTTGCCTGATTTTTCGGATACGGTTCCAGAAATGCTGAATTGTGCTTTTGCCAGAACAGGCAATAGCAGCGTCGCCATTAAGGCGATAAATAATGTTCTCAATTTTTATTTTTTTAGTTATACCACTGCAAGTAAGGGGGTACTTACAATCCTTAAAACTCCATAGCTCCAATCCCTACGCCGGCATTATCCGGATCAGGTGCATATATCTGCGTACAAATATAATGGGTATGCTCTCAGCCTGTTTTTGTGTTTTTGCAAAACAAGGCACCCCCTTTTGATGCGGTAAAGGTACCTGCTTATTTTATCAATAGCAAGAAAAGCGACGAGCTTAAGTGTGATGAAGGAAATGGTCAACCGCAGCAATAGCATTGTCAAGCCTGCTTTCCTGTCCGCGAATTAGGATATAATTTGCGTTCAGGGCCTGAAGTTCTTTGTGCCATACCTGCATGAAATACTCGCGTTTATGGGGGAAATCCCGCAGGGGATCTTCCTGCCAGGGCAAATCGATGTCCATTAATAAATATAGATCGTAATGATAGTTTGGCAGTGCATTCAGCACCACAGCCGGCGTTTCTCCAAAAACTTCGTCACTCCATATTTTTACAGTCAGAAAGGTGGTATCACAGAAAATGACCTCCTTTTGTGCGATCGCCAGGATCGATTCTTCCAGGGCCAGCTGTCCGTGAAACATGTTTACTTCGTCCTGCAAATTACAGGGAGCTGTTAAAGCAGCACAGTAATACCGCGCATATTCAGGTACCCATAGGGTCTGATAATGTGCTGCCAGTTGACTTGTTATGGTCGATTTTCCCGTGCTTTCGGGGCCAACGACAGCTATTTTTTTAGTTTGCCTGTTCACGGTATAATTTCCTCCAGTCTAAATAACCCACCAATGCGATATAAACATACAAGGCATACATGATCGCCGTTGCGTATAAATCTTTCGAAATATACATACCAACATATATCACATCTATGAAGATCCAAATCAGCCAGTTCTGAATAATTTTTCGGGCCAGAAATATCTGGGCAACCAGGCTGCATGCCGTACAAAAGCTATCCAGATAGGGTAAAGCTGCATCTGTGTTTTTGTAAAGTACTTGTCCAAGCAGGAAGGTGAAAACAATGATTCCGATAAGAGCAAGCAGCATTTCTTTTTGTCCGACGTCTGCTATCGGTCTTGAAGCATTCGGATTGTTTCTGCTTTTGCTCCAGTAATACCAACCATAAATGTTCATGATAAAGAAGTAAACCTGCAAACCCATGTCTGCGTATAATTTTGATTCAAAGAAAATGAACATATATACGACTACGCTGACGATGGCGATTGGCCAGTTATAGATATTATTCTTTGCCGCAAGCCACACACACAATATTCCGGTAAATACACCAAGCCATTCTAAGGCGCCGGTTTGGATAAGAAATTGGGTGAGGCTATCTTTTATTAATTCCATCGCCCCAAAAGTACTAAACGTATCTGCATAAAAAAATCCGACAGAGACGGACATCCCTGCCGGATAATAAACCAAACAAACTATTTATGAAGATTACCTCTGATAAGGATTCTTATTTGTGTTACTATATAAACGCACATCAGGTACATCTAGTACCCCGAATTGGCCCATATACCTTACAGCCGCTTTTCCTGACGCTGTGGTGACCTGCTTTTTTTTAAAACAAAAGATTAGGCCATTTGTATGTAAGGTTATATTTAACAAGCTTGCAGATGAATACACCTGTACCTAATAAATTAAAGGTTAAACAAAATTGATGAACATGAAAAGGTCAAGCTTAAAATTTTTAATGGTAACCGGGCTGTTGCTTGCTCTGGTTGCCTTTACTTTCATTAAAGAGAGTGGTATCAGAGGTAAGATTTTGCCGGCCGACGGCGCATCCGAGGTTCTCGCAATAGCTGGGACAGACACACTAAAGACCATGGTAAACAATGGTACTTTTATATTCAGCCCGATTAAGACAGGTACTTATACCATCTGGGTAAAAGCCAAAGCGCCGTATAAAGATACATCTGTGGAGAATGTGGCTGTTGTCGACAGTGCAATGACGGATATTGGCGACATTAAACTTGAACAGTAGTTGCCTGTAGGTATGGAGAGGAGGATGTTTAGTCCTCCTTTTTTATTTATGACTGTTTTTTTAAAAATAGCTGATTTTTACTGCACAAAACTGTAACTTTGCATCCCGACAGAAGAGTCGGAGCTTTACACCATATCAAAGGAATATCTCCAGGCTGATTCCGGTCTCAAAACTGCATTTTTTTTACCATATTATACATTAGACTTTTCAAAGCCTTATGCCTAAAGACACCTC
>CAMLDJ010000165.1 GCA_946478755.1 uncultured Pedobacter sp.
CAGGCATGCCGAAAACACACTTTTTACAGGGTAATTTAATTTCATACGGTTTAATTTGTAAGGGTATATATCATAATAAATATCGTCACAACATTTGTTCTGTTAGCAGGGGTAGTTTTGTTATATTTTATAGACATACAAATCTTTATATAATACTCTATAAACTCCATTTTATGAGCATGAAAATCCAATTTATACTTTCATAACTCATCGTCTTTATCCCTGGCAAAAAATATAATTTGGCAATAGTCATGATTGTGAGTTAGTGGACTATAATTCTTTTATCCAAAAATTCAGTGCTCTTAATAGCGCGCTCATTTTTTATAGTTTCTGGCAAGGGTGTCATCTAAAATATGCATTAATAAATTCAACCAGGTTATTACGGTCTGCCCGATAGACAACAAACACCAAATGATATACCCAGAACCTAAATTTAGATTTACTTAAACCTGTTGAACCTTGTTTGTATCCCGAACCGCAGGGTATTCCTAAGGGGATTATAACCCGATCCTACCAAATATGAAAAATCAAGGGAAAGGCTACTATAATGGACTCCAAGGCCAAGGGTAAGGTAAGAGGTATTGGCTTTTTCGGGGTGCTGGTACAAGTAACCAGCCCTGAGGTACAGCGTCTCTTTGAAGCTCATTTCTGCGCCCGTTGATATGCCAACCTCTTTTAATTCTTCACGAAAGCCCCCTGGAGCGTCACTGAAAGAGCCTAGAATCCCTGATGGCACCGAACGGTCAGGATCCCGGCCCTTTACTATATACCCATCGGGGCCGTAAATTGGCTGCGTTGGAGCCATCAGTTTATTAAAATCAAGCAATAATGTAAGCTTGTTCTGGCCTTCGCCTATTTTAAGTGCAGATCCTATCTTCATATTTGCAGGAAGGAAGTAAGACTGGGCAGTATTGCGATAGCTCATTTTTGTGCCGATATTGGACAAGTTAAGGCCAAAGCTTAAAACCGCAGGAGTGCCTGCCAGCGTTATATCCGATTTCTGAAAAGCAGAAATATCTACAGCCAGGGCTTTTCCCGAGCCCCTGTTTCCATTAACTGTTCCTCCGCCAAAAAGGTTACTGCTGATATACCGTACATTTCCGCCAAGAGCGAAATCCGGACCAAGCCTGAGCGAATAGCCAAGATCGAATGCAGCTTCACTGGGGCTATAAACACCGAGATTCTGAAAATTTTCGTCGCTGAAATTAATATCCCCCATAGAAAAATACCTAATGGATGCAGATACTGTATTCCGCTGGTTCACCCTATAATACCCGCTAAGGTATGAAATACTCATATCAGGGGCCAGCTGCTTGAGCCAGGGGCTATAAGAGCAGGAAATACCGAAATCTCCCTCTGTGAGAAATGCAAGTGCAGATGTATTCATAACAGTAGAATTGGCATCAGGATCAAGGGCCACGCCAGCATTTCCCATTGCTCCTGATCTTGGCTGTGGCGTAATCAATAGGAATGGTACCGCAGTGTAAATATTGTTCCTGGCACTGGCATCTGTCTGGATACCGTTTATAGACTGAGCAGATACTGCTTGATGCAAAAGAATCAGAATTAATAAAGTCCACTTTTTAGTAGACACCTGGTTTGATCGTATTTTCATAGTGTTAGATATATAAATGTGGATCGATTGCACATTAAGTTTCGATGAGCGCTTATTATCGTTAAAGCATTTTTACTGGATTCCCTTTCTCAAAGCAGTTTTAACAGGTAAGTTAAAATACCCACTGGCCATACTTAAAAACAGGAAGGGCATCAATTAAAAGCGCCCTTCCTGAACGGATAAAAATTAAATCAAAGACTAATTGATAAGCACTTTGCCTGCATACTGGTTATTAAGTAGCAGAATATAAAGCCCAGCAGATATCTGCCGCTGTAACTGCACTTCTATATCGCCTGAATTGTTAACCGCAGATTTTGAATACACGGTGCGCCCGGTTAAATCTACTAACTTCACTTCTACTTCCTTCTTTAACAGGTTTGCAGTTGTGGTAATATTAAACCTGTTGTTTGTTACCGGGTTTGGATAAATTACGATACTGCTGGCTAAATTAATGTTGGATTCTTTCGGTGCTGTAATAGCCAACTGGTTATTTGTACCGGTAGGCACTGTGCCATAAATCAATTCTCCCTTGTAGTAAACACACACATGGTTATTTTCAGCAAAATTGCCCGTCTGGTAAGAATGATCATTTAACTGGTTAAACGCTGACCAGTCTGACTTGGCAATCCGGTACTGGATGTTTCCTGTTTCACTTAAGGGATGCAGCTTACCGGCACTCGAATCTACTTTCAGTTCCAGATATGCACCACCATTAGTGCCTATTGACGGACTTATAGCCACAAACTGCCCCTGAATTTTAGACACTCCCAAATTGGCATAGTCTACCCAGAAGTTCAGGCCTGCTGCACTTTCAGGGGTAAAGAAATACCTGATGGAAATATCTTTGTAATCTACTGGAGTATTGCCTGTGTTCTCTAGCTTTAAATAGGTGCTGATTGTGCTGCTTCCAGCACTTTTACCCTCTGTAAGTACTTTTACACTTTTGGTTTCGGTTATCAGCGCTGGCTCATTTCCCCAGATCAGGGTTCCGTTACGGTATAAGGTAATTTTGCTATTGTCAGCGTAGGTAGAACCTGTACGATAAGAAAAGTCGTTACTTTCGGTTAAGTTTGCCCAGTTTGAGTTGGCAAGGCCCGATTCGATAATGCCTGAACTGGCACCAGCGCTAAGTGTTCCTGCGGTAGCATCAAAACTGTATTCGATATAGCCATATGCATCGTTTCTTGGCTGAGGTAACGCAACATATTTGGTTTTAACCTTGCTGTTGCCCATCTGGGCATAATCTATCCAGGTATTAATGCCTGCAAAATTTTCTGCCGTAAGCCAGTAACGGACTGTAAGTATGTTATAACTGGTTGAAATGGTATCTCCGTTTACGATCTTTAGCTTTGGCCTGATTACATTGTTCGATTGCTGTCCGTTATCACCATCAGCCGATAAAACCTTTAGATTTAAAGGCAGTATAGTCAGGTTTTGTGTAACACTGGCAGAATTGTATGTTTCATTTCCGGGCTGACTGGCTGTAAATACCGTAGTTCCGGCTTTTAAAATGCGTGCTACGCCATTTATAACTGTAGCGACACGCTCGTCCGAACTGCTAAAGCTTACAGGAATACCCGAAGAAGCAGCGGCCTCAAGGGCAAAATCAGCATCACCCAGAACTTTCGGGGCAATGGCAGCAAAGCTTATAGTTTGTACATTTTTAACTGTTAATGCCTGGCTTATCGGCTGTGCTGCCGAATAATCTGTATTGCCAGCCTGTGATGCGGTAATGTTCGAAGTTCCGGCAGCTACAATATGTATTTTTCCATCCACAATGGTAGCCACCGATAAATCTGAACTTGTATAAGTTACCGGAAGACCCGATGTTGCAGTAGCAGCAGGATCAAAATCGGCATCTCCCTGTCCTTTTTCTGCCAGTACATTAAATATAATATTCTGGCCCGCCTTCATATTTTGAGCAATCTCTGCAGCGGTTAAGGCCCTGCTGTAGATTTTAAATTCGTCAATCGAACCATTAAACAACGGATCGTTAAACTGCGATTTACCCAGATAATTCAGCGTTGTGCTGCCAATAGCAGAAGGCTTTATTGTAAGACCCGTATTGGAAGCAACAGCAGTTCCGTTGACATACATTGTGCAAGTATTGCCAGATTGGGTAATGGCAAAGTGGGTCCAGGTATTGAGCGGTAAAGTATAATTATAACTTACAACCTGCTCCGCTCCTCCATTTTTAATGGCATAACGCATTACATTGGCACTTCCTGCCTGAATTGATAAAAACATATATTTAGTGGTTCCGGTACCAAAATCAAACACACGCATCCAGTTTGTCTTGGCATCCATCTTTAACCATGTCGAAATGGTGAAATCATTTAAAGTGCTAACTATTCCTGTTGGAAGCGTGGCATAAGCGTTGGCTGTCCCATCCAGTTTAAGTGATGTTCCGTACTTTCCGGAGTTCCGGGTTGCTGTGGCTGCTAAGCTGCCATGAGTAGCTCCCCAGCTATCGATCCCCCGTACGCCGCTGGCTTCGTCAAATTTCAGGTAAGTTAACTGACCCACATTTGGTGTTGCCAGCACCTCTACGCTTGAAGGCATTTCTCCTACGCTGTCAACCGCTGCAACTACATAATAATAAGAAGTTCCATTGCTGATATTGGTGTCGATGAATTTTGTAGCGCCTACATTTGCTATGGTGGTATAAGGTCCGCCTGAAGTGGCCGAACGCTTAACATTATAACTAAAGTTTTGAATAGCATCCCATTCGATGATGTTCTTAGCATCGCCAGAGGCAACCAGAACGTCTTCTACTGTAGTATTCAGGATCCTTAATGAAAGGGTTGCAGTATCTGCTCCAGTCTCGTTTGAAACGGTTAATGTAACATTAAAAAGTCCGGCTTCGGTTGGAATTCCGGATATTACACCCGTAGCAGCATTTACACTCAATCCGGCAGGAAGACCAGTGGCATTAAAGCTCGTCGGTGATTTAAGCGCGGTAATCGCATAAGAAAAATTCTTGCCTATGAGTGCAGTATCGGCCAATGCACTGATAATTGTTATGGGAATGGTTCTATCGTCAAGCAATTGTATATCATTACCCGATCCTCCTTTATAAGTAATACGGAAATTATAGCTGCCTGCCGAAATAAGTGACATCTCAGGAAGATGCTTGAAAATACCGTTGATTTGATTAGCGCCCGTATTGTCTAAAATAGTAAAGTTTGTACCCGATGGCAATGAACCTGAAACAAGGTTATTTAATACCAATTTTGACTGGTTTAATGAAGCACCGCCTGCAATCACTTTGTCAGACGTAGCAGCTGGACCATTCACATCAACTTTATAGGTTGCATCCGTATTTAGGGTAATAAGTCCTGTTGTACTTAAAGTACCGATGGTTCCATCAGTGCCTGGCACTAATGTAGCTCCAGTACCCGAACCGGTACCGATGGTTATCGTACTGGTATTTTTTCCACCTCCACCTAACGAGCCTTGTTTGGCAATAATAGGGCTATTATATGTACCTGCAGAACCGTTATTTAATAAAAATGTTCCGTTTAAAATAGTTGTTGTTCCTCCAAAAGTACTATTTCCTGAGAAAGTTAGGATTCCTGTTCCAACTTTTTCTACTGAAAGTGTACCAGCCGCATTTGCCATTGTTCCACTAAAATTTGAATTGGTATTCAATGCTCCAATCCTGATAATAGGTGTTCCTGCAACATTACTGCGGATACCGCCCCTTCCTGAAAGCGAACCGAATTCAAGGGCTCCGGTACCAAACATAATCCGATGGCAATCTGTACCCTGAGCATCCAATAACCAGTTAGCGTTCGCACTGCCCGATTGTGGCGCAGCAAAAGCCAAGCGGTGGCTTCCACTGCGCAGTTTGGTAATAAAAGTCCCGGTGAAGCCGCTATTATCGCCGTAGAGAGTAACAGTGGCATAGTTATCAGATCCATCATTATATAGTCCCCCACCTCCCGAAATTTTTCCATATAAATTTAAATGTCCCAGGCGCTCATAAAGGAATCCGCTTTTACCTGCCGGAACTTCAATATCGTTATACAAAGTGGCCGTTTCGGTAGTTAATCCGGTATACAGCGCACCACCTTCCATGATGATTTTTCCCGTTCCCAAAGGGCCACTGGTTGGAGCACTCGGTGCGCCTGTACCTATACCCATAACCTGGATACCATCAGTTGAACCCCAGGCATAACCTCTTGTTCCCTGGATAATTGTATTACCTGAATACGTATTTGCCCCAGACATTACAAGTGCCGAAGTTCCTGTTTTAAGTAAACTTCCTGTTCCGCTTACAATGCCATTTAGCTCAATGCTGTTTGTTTTTGCAGCCACATTTAATTGTCCGCCCAAAATGATAGGCATGGTTAATTTTTCGGGATTTGATGAGTTGTTAACCAGGTCGTTCTTTAACGTTAAAGCATTACCCGAAATAGTATAAGCATTTGCTTCGGTTTCAAATTGAATTCTCGATGCTATTATACCGTTTATATCGTTGGTCAGTAGTGAATCTGTAGTTGCATTGAATGTTAATATGGCAGGATTTACCGGAAGCGCATTTCCGATCCAGTTGCTGGCCAGATTTAACGAATCTGTAAGTGGTGTTGAGCTCCATACCGAAGAACTTGCGCCCGGAACGCCAAAGCTTTCGGGTGAATTGGCACTTTCCTTTGTGCTTCCTACAGAAGAAAGCACATAATAATATGGGCTGCCACTGGTAACAGCTGTATCTTCGTAGGCGGAAGTGCTAACCGTTGCAATGGTGGTATAAGGGCCACCACTTACTGTACCACGTTTCACCTTGTACGAAACAGCGCCTAAAACTGCATCCCATGTAAGGTTGATCCGGTCGCTTTGATTAACTACTGTAGGCCGGCTGGGAATTGCTGGAGGCACAGATGCGAAAACTTCGCTGGAATTACCACTTTCCATATTGCCTGTAAATGCCGTAATAACATAATAATTATTTACTTCAGGTGCAGGAGCCGGATCTGTAAAACTGGTGAGGGTAATAGCTGCCTGAATAGTGGTATATGGCCCTCCTGCTGTTAGCGAACGTTTTACCGAATAACTGGTAGCATTGGCTGAAGCTGGCCAGCTCAGTTTGATCTGTGTACCATTAACAACAGATACCGTAACCGGAGCGGGTGCTACAGGCGCCTGGTTATTGAGCACTTTCAGGATCAAAGTTGCAGTGCCGCTACCGCTGGTATTAGTGGCAGTTAGTGTTACTTCACTTTGTCCTAGCGCCGTAGGCGTACCCGATATTATACCGGTAGCTGCATCCAGGCTAAGCCCTGCAGGTAAACCGCTGGCACTATAAGCTGTAGGATTAGCACTGGCATTGATGTTGTAACTGAAGGGTAGGCCAATGGTAGTTGTGGCAGTGGTAGCACTGCTAATCTCCGGAGATCCCGCCGGTGCAGATTGGCTATAACCTACATTACTGAACGTGGCTGTATTATGTAACGATGTATTATTAGAGATGGTGTAAAAACCGAGGTACAGTTGTGCAGGGAAACCGGTTGCTGAATACCAGCAACTAAGATTCGTCCAGTTAACGCCATCCTGTGAGTGGTATGCAAATATGCGTGTGTTTACACGTTCAATTTTTAACCACCAGGGGGCTTTGGGCTGTCCATGCCTTCCGATACCGCCATTTGCCCCAAGAAAAAGATCCCAAAAAGGGGAACCAGGCGCTAATGATTCGCGTATCATAACACCGCAGCCTCCGGTAGTAAGCGACATATTATCAACCTTTACAACCAGACCTGCATCGCCGCTCATTTTTTTAAAGCTAAAACTGAAGGCATTACTGGTGGAATTTCCGGCACCTTTTATTGTCCAGATCCCGTTATTGAAGGATGCGCTGCCTGCCAGTCCGGGGTTACCAATATCAATATTGGTTAGGTTATTTACTGGCTGCACGTGCTCTGAAGGATAAAACACTGGCGGCAAAATAACCGCAGTAGAAGTATCGGATGATTTCAGATACAAGAAATCTCCTCCTGCTCCACCTAAAGCAGCCCGCATCCTATCGGTATGAGGGGTAGGTATTCCCTTACGCCTGTTATATGCATTATGAATGATATTGGTCATGTCGCCACGCCTTTCTCCCGGCATAATTCCCCAGTTGGTCCAATAACTGGCATAACCGCCAAAGGGGATATAGGTCATGCTAGCCCCATCAAAAGCATATTGATGATACAGCTCACCAATAGCCAATACCCTGTTATCAAGTTCGGCAAACATATCTACCTTCTGCTTGTAGGCTACTTCTGCGCCCCATGCCAGGGCAGCTGCCTGTATACGCCAGTGGTCATCGCGGCCTGTATCTCCTACTTCGCCATTGGGCAGCGAGTTGCGCATACCTCCACCGGCATCCATCCTGTATACTTCTATCGACTGGTTAAACCGGGTAATATCATTACAAAAAACCGATGCTGCGAGGGCAATTTTTAATTGGATAGCTCCCTTGTTTTGATCGCGCAACGGAAATGGAACAAATGAGGTTGGAAATAAAACTTCAGAAAAATATTTTTCTACATGCTGTGTATTAGCTGCAGTCCAGCCAGGAAAAGTATAGCGCAGAATTTCTGCTCCTACCCCCCAATACTGGGCATAATCGCCAATATCCAGCATAGATTCAATGCCTCCCCAGGTGGTATTGGTAACTGCCCAGGCATCCAGCATATTGGTTGCTTTTCGGGCATAGGCACTATCTGCGGTAAAAACGTACATAAAGGCCAGGTTACGGATAGCAACCATATCGTTTATCCATGCATTGTTATTTAGGTGCGGAGCACGGCTTACCGTAGCGTATGGCCCTGCCATCACATAGCTTAGCTTAGACTTGCCGTCATTTTTAAATGCGTTGTAAGCCGACAACCAAGGTTCCTGGGTAATGTTGGCTTTCAACTGATTCAGGTCAGCCTGGTTTAGCGCAATACCCGGATGAACAAAGGTTTGTATCTGCGCTCTTGATTTCTGAGCGCCCATAAAAGTCAGAAAAGCAAAAAAGAAAATAATCAGGTTCTTTTTTGCCATCAGTTTTAGCTGGTAAAGTAAAAGTTTTCTCATAAGGATGATTTTAGTTGGTTGTAGATCAGATTTTGAGAGCCGATTTCCATAAGGACACCTGACATCAACTTTGATACTTAGGTATTTAAAAAATATTTTCAGGAATAACTATAATTAATATTATAAGTTGGCGGCGTTATTTCGGCATGGAGGTGCTTGCTTACAGGACAGCCTTATTGCTAAGGCTTGTGTCAGGACACAATAAAAAAGGGATGCAGTGTCATAAACTACATCCCTTTTACTTAATCTTAAAGGTTTATTCGCCTTTTTTCATTTTCTCCAGGGTAACCTGGTATTTCGCTTTATTTTCGGCTGCAACCAGGTCCACCGCTTTCTGCTGCATGGCAATCGCCTGGTCCTTTTTGCCCAGCTTATACAGCAGATTGGCATAGGTGTCCAGGTAGGCAGGCTCCTTAGTTTGGGTCTCATCCACGCTGCGTTTACTCCAGCTCAGCGCCTCAGTAATACAGTTTGTATCTTTACAGTTTTCAAAAACCGCCCATGCAAAGAAATTCAACATATCAGCGGTCACTTCGGCACCATATTTTTTCATATAGCTTAGTAATGCCGGCTGAAATTTATCCCATTTTTTTTCGGCATGGAAAACCTGAATCTTTATCAGTTCGGTGGCTTTGCTGATGTCTACAGTTGGATATTTCACTTGTGCGGCAGCAACCAGTGAATCTATATTAGCATTGGATTTTCGAAGTCCGGGATAAATATTTTCCTCCAGAATAACGGAACCCAGGATTTCATTTGATTTTCCTTTTCCCAGAACGGCATCTACTTTTTCAGGATCTTTTAACATCAGCTCAAATCCCTTGCTTTGGCTGCTTTTGGTGTATTTGCTCACAAACTCCAGGTTTTCTTTGCTATACAGGTCTTTTTGTGTAGCCATGTAAGCGCTGGCAAACTTTTCGGAGTTTTCCTCATCATAGGCGGCCTCGGCACTAGTTGCCAACTGTTTCAGGGTCTCAGGAGTAGCATTTCCCGACTCGCTTTTTTTCAGTAGCGTGTAATATTGGGTTTCTGGGTTTAGCGCCATCTTCGCTTTGGCGATAAATTCATCCGCCTCACCGCCGCCTACAATACGGTGTACAAGCTTGCCCTGTGGAGAAAAGATCAGGAAGGTAGGATAGGCATTTATCTTGAACTCTTTGCTCATCGATTTGGCATCCGCATACCAGCTTTTAACTTCTTCGCTGTCATTTTTGGTCTGATCGAACTGTACCTTAACATTTACAAAGTTTTTGTTGAAGAATTCACCGACCTTTTCCTGCGGAAAAATGGTACTGGCCATGTATTTGCAGGGGCCGCACCAGGTTGTAAAGCAGTCTACCAAAAGGTATTTGTTCTCTTTTTTAGCTTTATCTTTTGCCTGCTGCCAGGAAAGTCCATGCTCAAAATGTGTGCCTTT
This sequence comes from uncultured Pedobacter sp., assembly GCA_946478755.1. Next base: position 10,098 of record CAMLDJ010000165.1, read on the forward strand.
AACTTGGGCCGTACCAATAAAAGGCAGCAGCAGGAATATTAAAAATAATTTTTTCATACAGTTTGTTTTCTATGAGTTTCTTTGGGTGATTAAATTTTAACGGGACATCTCTATCATGGCTGAAAGTTGCCTGACAGCAACCTCATTTGGCCAAAGTAATCCCAGCTCTTTGAAACGTATTTTACCGTTGCCATCAATAATAAACTTCGCGGGGATTCCTGAGACGCCAAATGACGATACTGCAGGATTCTTTTTTGTAACGGGATCTTTAGTATCCATATACAAAGGCAAATCCAGGTTATGGGTTAACAAGTAATTTACAGCATCAGGTTTTGGGTTTGGAACCGTTTCCCAGGTGTGTATAAACAGAAACTTTACCGTCGGGTCGTTTTTATATTTATTAACCATCATTTGCATCGCTGGAAGCGACTTTTTACAGGGCCCACACCAGGTTGCCCAAAAGTCGAGAACAATGGTCTTTCCTTTAAAGTCTGACAAGGATACTTCTTTACCATTTATGTCTTTAACTTTAAATTCAGGTGCCTGCTCCGTTATCATTTTGGCTGCTATTTCTGCTTTATATTTGTCGTCAAACTGCTTGGTTAAAGTAGCCAGGTAAGCATTTGAATCTTTTCCCGGATGCACATTTATATAGGCCTTTTTCAGTTCATTCTTAAAATCATCATCGGCCAAGCCTAACAAAACTGCTTTTTCCAGCTCTGGAAGCGCTTCCTGGTACCTGCCTGTTTTGCTCATCAAATAATAATATTGCGCGGTTAATCCTGCACTTTTTCTGGCGGCCTGCTCATAGCACTCCTTAATGGCGGCAAAAGCTTTGTTATGGTCGCCCATTTTATCTGCCACCTGACTATATAGTTGTAACAAAAATAACCGCTCTTCTTTCGCATTTTTTGGGTTATTCAATTCTTGTCCAACTAATGTTTCAGCAGCTTTCAAATCGTAGGTCATAATGCCTGTCGCAACTGTTTCAACATACATGATCCTTGCGGTCTGTTCAATCTGGTTGAAGTAGTGTAAAGCCTTGGCTGAGTTTTTTGCAATCACAAAGTTTTCGGCCAATTTAGCTCTGTATTGGTCAAAATTGTCGTTCGGATGGGCTTTGACCAAACGGTTAAGAATGGCTTCTTTTTCTGAGAGATCAATAAAGATCTTCAGAGAATCTAAACTTGCCTTATATGCCGGCTGTGCCTGCTGAGTAAATGCAGACTTTCCGATAGTCAGGATTGCAATGAGCAGGACTATTTTTTTCATTATCGTATTTGTTAAATAATTAATATAATTCAATTGGGTGTTTACAGGTTATCTCTGGCAGGGGCAATTTGTATAATTTCACCAAAGCCGGTAAATTTCTTGGCATAAGTACCATTACTAAATTCCCCCTGACCATTGATGCTGAAATAATAAACTTCACCCGTTGCACCATTATTAACACCGATTACCAATTGTTTACTGGTGCTACGCAACATTTCAATGTCTTTAATTACGTATCCTGATGGGAACGTGTAAATCAGACGTGCGGCGTTTGCAAGCATATCGTACAAATAAACCTTGTTGCCAACAGTGTAATAAAGTTGTTTTAAAATTGATGAGAGATCGGAAGAGCACA
>CAMLDJ010000166.1 GCA_946478755.1 uncultured Pedobacter sp.
GACGGGATAACCACTTTTTCAATTGACTTCGCTAAAATGGGCGAAATGGCAGCAGCCTTTGTTTTGTCCAGAAAACCAATACAACATGTGATGAGAAATGAACTAATCAGAAGGAGTTCGTTGTAGAATAAACGCTATGCCGTCGATTCCCATTGTCTTCTATCCAGATGGCACATTCCTAAGGCCAATTTATATTAAAAACATTTGAGGAAAATAAATTTTAGATTATAAAATATTTTCATACTTTTGATAGTAGTATAGGGTAGTGTAGTGCAATATCTATCTGAACGACAAACAAACCAACCAAATATAAATTATGAAAACGTTAGAACTTGTGGCATCTCATATGCCCAAACCTCAAATTAAATCCCAGCAGTTATTTCACTGTAATACTTCCTGAATGATTTTAATTGTGCAATTTTTGCATTTCCTTAAATGATCACATTTAGAGTCTAATCTGTATAGAACTCATTACTTTAAAACTTAAAATAATTGATGAAACACTTTTACTGGTTTTACAGGTACGCTTTAGTACCTAAAAAGTTAAGTTGTATACCTACACTTAGCTGTTTAATTATACTCTCCCTGATCGCAACAGTTACCCCGGAGGCTTTTTCTCAAACAGCCAATAAAAAAACAGTTACGGGTAAAGTAACAGATGCCGCAGGTTTACCCATTCCGGCAGTAGTTGTGGCTGCAGTCAACAAGGCCAATACAGGCACACAAACAGATAATAACGGTAGGTTTATACTGGACATAGAGCCTGGTGTTATCCTACGTTTTTCTTATATAGGTTATGTCGAGCAAAGGGTAACTGTTACCATCAAAACCGACGTACTCGATATCAAGTTGGTTGAAAGTAGCATTCAGGCCGATGAAGTTGTCATTACCGCAATGGGACAGAAACAGCGTAAGGAAGCCATTGTTGGAGCTGTATCTTCAGTGCGTCCGGGCGACCTGAAAGTGCCCGCCAGCAACCTTACTTCTGCATTGGCCGGTAAAATTTCCGGTGTTATTGCTTTTCAGCCAAGTGGGCAACCAGGCCAGGACAACTCTAACTTCTTTATCAGAGGCGTAACTACATTTGGCTATAGAAGAGACCCTCTAATTCTGATCGATAATGTCGAAATGACTTCTTCTGATCTTGCCCGTCTGCAGGTTGATGACATTGAAAGCTTTTCTATTTTGAAAGATGCGAGTGCAACAGCTCTGTATGGTGCCAGAGGAGGGAACGGGGTAATCCTGGTTAAAACCAAAGAGGGAAAAGCTGGAAAAGTCCAGATTAACCTCAGACTGGAGGGCTCAGCTTCTGAGCCGATTAACTCTTTGGAAATCGCAGATCCAATTACCTACATGAAGCTTTATAATGAAGCCCTAATCACCAGGAATTCACCTGGAGCACCCTATACGCCAAATAAAATAATGAATACCCAGGCATCTCTAAATGGCTTGCCGGGTAGTAATCCATACGTTTATCCTGCTGTAAACTGGATGGATATGCTGTTTAAAAAACGTACAACTACAGAAAGGGCCAATCTGAATGTTTCTGGAGGTGGCGGCGTGGCCCGTTACTATATTGCCGGTTCTTATTCTAACGACAATGGAATATTAAGAACAGACATTAGAAACAACAACAAAAATAATGTGCGGTTCAAAAACTACCAGTTGCGTTCAAATATTAATATTGACCTTACGAGAAGTACTGAACTGATCGTTCGTTTGTCAGGTAATTTTAATGAATATGTAGGACCTATGACCAATGATCCATCTTTTGCAACCGATCTTTATAACATTGCTACACATACCAGTCCGGTTGACTTTCCTGCTTACTATGAACCTGATGGTGCTAATGCGGGTGTACAGCACATTCTTTTTGGTAATAACACAGATGCCACTGTGCTACCCGATGGAACCACTCCGCCTAGTTCATCAACCGATGTAAAAAACATCAACCCCTATGCAGCCTTGTTGAGGGGAAATAGAAGATTCTCTGAATCCAGAATGCTTGCGCAGCTGGATTTGAGCCAGAAATTGGATTTTCTGGCTAAAGGGTTAAATTTTAAAGCGATATTCAGCACCAACAGGTATGCACGGTTTGAATCTGAACTGGCTTACGCACCTTATTTTTATAATGTGAAATCCTATGATAAGCCTTCAAATCAATACACCTTAAACTGGATTAATAATAAGCCGGAGCAGGCAAGGGAATATTTAAATTATTATGCAGGTGCAAGTACATTAAATACTTTCCTTTATCTGCAAGGTGTGCTGGATTATTCGGCCGATCTTAATGAAAACCATAACGTGAGTGCCGCACTGATTGGAACACAACAACAGCTGCTAAATGCAAATGCAAATACTTTGTTTAATTCATTGCCATTTAGAAATTTAGGCTTGTCCGGACGTGCTACCTACGCCTATAAAAGCCGTTATTTCCTTGAATTCAACTTTGGCTATAACGGATCAGAACGGTTCTCAGAAAACCATCGATTTGGTTTTTTTCCAACAGTTGGCGCTTCATGGATTGTATCAGGTGAGAAATTTTATGGAAACCTGGCCAATATCATCGATAGAATGAAACTCAGGGGTAGTTACGGCCTGGTTGGTAATGATGCCATCAGTGACAGAAGGTTTTTCTATTTGTCAGATGTTAATTTAAATGGAGGAAATCCCGCTTCATTCGGAACAAATCTCAGCTATTCACATAATGGCGTGGTTATTAATAACTACGAAAACAGAGATGTGACCTGGGAGGTATCCAAACAAATTAATTTGGGGCTCGAGCTGACTTTTCTTAAAAATATTAGGTTGACGACCGAGGTCTATAAGAACTATAAATCTGATATTTTGCAGGAAAGAAAGGATATTCCTAGTACAATGGGACTGGAATCAAATATATCGGCGAATATCGGCAAAGTAGAGTCTGAAGGGATAGAATTTTCCATTGATGGAAAACATTCCTTTAGCAATGATCTATGGATCTCCTCCATTGCTAATTTTACTTTCGCTAAAAATAAATATACACAATATGAAGAGCCTGATTTTGATGAGAGATACCGTCTTCATAATGGGGTTTCGCTCAACAGAAATTACGGCTATATCGCTGAACGGCTATTTGTTGACGATAATGAAGCAAGAAATTCACCAAGACAAATATTCAGTAACAATGGTGTTGCGCCAATGGGTGGCGATATCAAGTACAGGGATTTAAATGGTGATGGGGTAATAGATGGCAAAGACCAGACCTGGTTTGGAAACCCTACTGTACCTGAAATAGTATATGGATTTGGGATGTCTACCGGATATAAGAACTTTGATCTGAATGTGTTCTTTCAGGGACAAGCCGGGATTTCGTTTGTAATCGATCCAGGCAGAACAAGTCCGTTTATTAAAAGCCCTGATTCCTGGTTGCCTGGCAATACGCAGGTAATTCAACAATTTGCAGACGACCATTGGTCGGAGGATAACCAGAATTTATATGCCTTATACCCAAGGCTTGGAATTAATGGTGCGGTGATCGAAAACAACCGTCAGAATAGTTCATGGTGGTTGCGTGACGGCAGCTTCCTGAGGATGAAGTCCCTGGAAGTAGGATATACCCTTCCGTCGAAGCTGGCCAATAGAATAAAAATGAAAAAGCTAAGAGTTTATTTTAGCGGCCTTAACCTGGTTACCTGGAGTCCCTTCACCATGTGGGATCCTGAAATAGGGGGAAATGGATTCTCTTACCCTTTACAAAAGGTATATAACCTCGGAATAAATGTTAGTTTATAGTTAATATAAGGAATTAAGACATGAAGTCATTATATTCAAGAATTTTATACACCGCTGTACTGGCATTGTCCTTAACATCGTGTAAAAAGTATCTGAACGTTACACCAGATAACGTAGGTACCATTGATTATGCTTTTAGAAACCGTAATGAAGCTGAAAATTATTTATTTAGCTGTTACGCTACGCTACAGCGTTTACAAGAGCCCTGGATGGATGCAGGTTTTGCTACTTCTGGGGAAATCGTATTCCCCGCGCCAAATGAAATAAATGATACCCAGGCGATCAATGCTGTGGGCTTTAATATGATGAGGGGCACACAAACCAGTGGCGTTCCCGGATTGAATTATTGGGACGGTAATGAAGGCGGACAAGCCATGTTTAGTGCCATAAGACGTTGTAATACCATGTTGGAAAACATAAACAAGCCGATCGACCTCGGGGAATCGGAAAAGAAAAGATGGATTGCTGAAGCAAAGTTTTTGAAGGCTTACTACCATTTTTATTTGTTCAGGATGTATGGGCCAATACCAATTACTGATGTGAACCTGCCTATTAACAGTTCAATTGAAGAAACCAGAGTAAAAAGAAATCCGGTAGATTCTGTGGTAAATTATATGGTGCGCTTGCTGGATGAAGCGACTCCTGATCTACCTAACCAAATTCAAAATCAGGCGCAGGAACTGGGAAGAATAACAGGGCTCATTGCACGTGCTGTAAAAGCACAGATTTTAGTCACCGCCGCAAGTCCGCTGTTCAATGGAAATACCGATTATGCCGGATTTAGCAATAAAGACGGACAGACATTATTTAGTCAGCAAGAAGATCCTAAGAAATGGGACCGCGCTGCGGAAGCATGTGCTGTGGCTTTAAAGGCTTGTCTGGCTGCAGGTTTAAAGTTACACACCTTCACACCAGCAGCAAATATGCCAGCCAATCTTCCTCAGGAATTAATCAATGTTTTAACATTTCAGACAGCCATTACTGAAAAATGGGAACTGAATACAGAATTGATCTGGGGAATGGCGCCCAATTTCGGATTTGGAAGACAGGAAAGATTTATGCCACGTTTAACGGCGGCAGCGGCCCTGAATATAGGCAGCGCCCAAGGCTTTTTTGCTGTGCCAATTGCCCAACAGGAATTGTTTTACACGAATAACGGACTTCCGATCGATGAAGATAGAACCTGGGACTATAGAAACAGGTATACCTTAGAAACTGGAACTGATGAAGACCAGTATTATATCCACAATGGGTATGAAACCGTAAAGGCACATTTTAAGCGGGAGCCAAGATTTTATGCTTCTATAGCATTTGACGGGGGTGTTTGGTATGGCAATGGACAGTTGTCAGATCCGGCAAACGCAAATTATGTACAGGCAAGAGGTACAACGAGTCATGCGGGGCCTAAAGATCAGAGTCATACAAATATTTCGGGATACTGGCCAAAAAAACTGGTGAATTACCTAAGTGTTTACAACGATCGCTTTACCTACGAAAATTTCCATTTTCCTTTAATGAGGCTTTCAGACCTTTATTTATTGTATGCAGAGGCATTGAATGAACAAGGAAAAAATTATACAGAGGTGTTGCCATATATTGATGAAGTAAGAAAGAGAGCTAAAATTCCAACTATTGCTGAAGCATGGACGGCCCAGCTTTCTACAGTTCCTTCAAAATATACTAATCAGGCCGGTCTTCGTCAGATCATTCACCGGGAAAGAAGAATTGAACTTGCTTTTGAATGTATACCAGGATGGGACTTACGCCGCTGGAAGGAATTACAGACGGTAATGGCTAAGCCAATGCAAGGGTGGAGCATTTTTGACGACCAGGCAGTAAATTACTACCGTCCACGTAATTTGTTTGTCCCTGTATTTAATACAAAAGATTATCTATGGCCAATTAAGTCCGATAATTTGTCAGTGAACCCGAATCTGGTTCAAAATCCTTTTTGGTAATCCTATATAAAGACGATATGATCATGAACATAAAAAAATATAGCTTGCCTTGTCTGATGATACTGATAGCCAGTATCACAGCATGCAAGAAAAATAATGGTTTCAATGCCGTTATCTCCGAGGATAAAACAACGCCGATGCCTGTCAGTAATATTAAAATAGAGAATTTTAACGGTGGAGCAAACATTACTTATGATCTTCCTAATTCTGCGAACATCCTTTATGTATTGGCTAAATATAAAATCAATGAACATACAGCCAGGGAGGCTAAATCCTCTTATTATCAGGATACCGTTGTTGTTGATGGATTTGCAAAAGAAGAGGCTTATGAAGTGAGTTTATATACCGTTACCAGGGCAAATGTAATGTCAGATCCCGTAACTGTAACGGTTAATCCCTTAACACCTGTTTATTTGTCGGTACGGCCATCCATAAATTTATCCGCTGATTTTGGTGGCGTAAATATAACCGGCGAAAATCCCTTAAAGAAGCAAATTGGAATTGTAGTGATGAGCTATAATAACAATACCAAATCCATGGAGATTGAAGACCAGTTCTTTACTAAGAATGCTAAGATCGACTATTCAGTTACCGGATTTGCTTCTGTTGAACGACAGTTTGGGGTCTACATCACCGATAAATGGGGCAATATCTCTGACACGCTGCAAAAACCGCTTATTCCTTTATATGAAGAGGCTATGGATAAAAGTAAGTTTAATGTGCTGAATCTGAGTACAGACAGCAGACTAGATTTTGACTGGTTTACACCTTATCTATGGGATGGAAAATTAGATGGGAATGGATGGCATACTGCATACGGAGTGCCGTTGCCATATTCCTGCAGTTTTGATATAGGAAAAAGTTATAAATTGAGCCGCTTCGTCGTATATGAAAGAATTGGAGACCGCTTTACCTACAAATTTGCGAATCCAAAGGAGTTTTCTTTATGGGGAACAAACTCTTCCAATCCACAGGATATTACACTTCCTGTAAAAGCAGCTGAAGGTACCGTTATCGGAAATTGGGTAAATATAGGGAACTTTCGTTTTCCTGACCCACCATCGGGGAATCTTCCTAATGCAATTACTTCAGGAGATGCAGATTTTGTCAAAAATGGGGTGAGTTTCAAGGTGCCTTTTGCAGCTCCTCCAGTAAAATATTTAAGGGTTGCGGTGGCAACAGTATGGGGAACAGAGGCTGCCGCCCATCTCATGGAGATCACCCCTTATGGAACACCTGAATAAAATATCAATTGAACCAAATATCAAATTATAAAAAGATGAAACATCTTATAATTTTTATCGGTCTTTTTCTGCTCGTCATTGCGATGGGTTGTGAAAAGCAACAAACCGACTTCCGGGACTTTTTTGATGGTCATGAAATCACCTATACAGGTAGTGCAGGCGAAGTGCTTAGCAGACCCGGAAATTTAAGAGCACAGCTAAAATGGAAATCTAGTGCTGATCCAAATATTGTAAAGTATGTCGTTTACTGGAATAATAAAGCGGACTCCCAGGTAGTCGCACTTAATAGTAAAACCGATAGCGTTTTTGTAACCATCCCGAATCTTCAGGAATTCGTGTATTCTTTTACTATTTTCTCTTATGATAAAATGGGTAACAAATCGGTTCCGAAGGAAGTAAATGGTGTAAAGGTTTATGGGCCTACTTATAGAAGCGCTTTGCTAAACAGGGGCTATAATGCGGCTGATCCGTATCTTTTAAATTCAGATGGATCTGTTCAACTTAACTTTAATGCACCTGATAGCATAGATAAAGGCACGGTGATTAAGTACACCAACAAATTAGGAAACACAGTAGAACAAACACTTGGTCCTCAAAATAACAGTATTGTACTTTCTGACTTCAAACTAGGCACTGAAATACAATACCTTTCTCTTTATGTGCCCGAGCGGAGCTCGCTGGATATTTTTACCGTAGCTGCATATTCAGTTTTCCCAAGGATCTATAGTTATGTACTTTGCGACAGATCCTTGTTTACAGAAGTGCACCTGCCCAATGATGTAGGGACTTATGAGTCTGGTACCAGCATCAGTAAGTTGTGGGATGGCAGTGTAGGACCACAGGGTTATCCGAATATCTTCCATAGTAACGGAAGCGGGGGGATGCCTCATACGCTTACATTTGATCTTGGAAAAAACTACGATAACCTTGCCCGGATTGAAGAAACAGGAAGAGATTGCTGTAATAATCCCGACAATTTTGAAGTATGGGGGATAGCTGACCTCAGCAATGCCGCCACTACGCTTCCTTCAAATGATTCCGGATGGAAGGATGAATCCATCGCAAAAGGCTGGACTTTACTTAAAGAAGTATTGCGAACTGATGATGGAAAAAACGCCTATACCACAGAACTTGATAACGGTGGTAAACCTATTCGTTACATTCGGATAAGAATTAAACATGTGACCACAAATGATGGAAATTATAGTAATATGAGTGAAATCAGATTCTGGAATAAACAATAAAAAATTAACCCCGTTAAGTAATTGCTAATGATGATAAGAAGAAAGCCGTTAAAACTATTTTTTATTTTAGTGTTCAGCGCCGGTTTTTCACAAGCGCAGACCGATAATAATTTGATCTGGGATGACAAGCCAGCAAAAGACTGGATGACACAGGCTTACCCGATTGGTAATGGCAAGCTTGGAGGAATGGTTTTTGGCGGGGTTGATGAAGAACATATTCAGTTCAACGAAAGTAGTTTGTGGACTGGTGATGAACAGGAAACTGGTGCTTACCAGGCGTTTGGAGATATTTTTGTCAGATTTGAAAATGCACATAGGAGTGAAATAACTGACTATAAGCGGGTCCTGGATTTAAATAATTCACTGCATAAGGTAGATTATCATATCGGTCATCGACCTTTTGCCAGGGAATATTTCGCCAGTTACCCTGATCAGGTTCTTGTTTTGAATTATACGTCAAAAGCAAAAAATGCTTATTCGATAACCGTAACGCTTAAGGATGCCCATGCCGCGAAAACACAGGGAGATGCAAACCGGCTAACCATTAGTAGTGTCCTGGGAAACGGGCTTAAATATGCATCAGCTTTACAAATCAACCATGACGGGGGAACCTTAACGATTAACAAAGATGCAGATGGTAATAGCCGGATTCAGCTGGAAAATGCGAATGCTTTCACCCTGTATTTATCGGCAGCAACTGATTATGTTAATCAACGGGCTAAACATTGGAAAGGGGAAAATCCAGAACTGGTAGTGAATAGAAATTTAACAAACGCAACGGCAAAAAAGTATGATGTCTTGAAAAATAACCACATCAGGGATTATCAGGATTTATTTAAAAGGGTCGCTTTACAAATTGGAAAAAGCAATGCAAAAGCGGAAGTCCCCACCGCTCAGCGGATACTTAATTATAAGAAAAATGAAGATACAGGGTTAGAAAGTACGCTGTTTCAGTACGGCAGGTATTTGCTCATCAGTTCTTCGAGAAAAGGAGGTCTGCCGGCCAATTTACAAGGTATATGGAATAATAGTAACAATCCTCCATGGCGGTCAGACTACCATTCAAATATTAATATTCAGATGAATTACTGGCCGGCAGAGCCTACCAATTTGGCAGAGAGTAATATTCCGTATCTAGATTACATAAATAGCATGCGTGAAGTTAAAAAGGAAAACACGCAAAAGGAATATCCCGGGGTACGCGGATGGACGGTGAGAACTGAAAATAATATTTTTGGCGGGGAGAGCTTTTTATGGAACACGCCCGGAAGTGCCTGGTATGCACAAGCCCTTTGGGATCATTATGCTTTTAACCAGGATAAAACATACCTGAAAGAATTTGCTTATCCCATTTTAAAAGAGATTTCTCAGTTTTGGGATGACCATTTAAAACACAGGCCTGATGGTGTAATTGTAGCCCCTAATGGCTGGTCGCCGGAACATGGACCCAAGGAAGATGGCGTAAGTTACGATCAGCAAATTGTATACGACCTGTTTACCAATTATATTGAAGCTGCTGATTCTTTAAAAATAGATACTGACTATCGCCATCACATCGCAGCACTTAAGGATCGTCTTTTAAAGCCTAAAATTGGTAAATGGGGGCAATTACAGGAATGGGAAGATGACAAGGACGATCGGAATGATAAACACAGACATGCCTCGCATTTATTCGCATTGCATCCGGGCAGGCAAATCAGCCCAAACAAAACACCTGATCTGGCCCGCGCGGCAGAAGTAAGTTTGACTGCCAGGGGCGATGAATCCACTGGCTGGTCTATGGCCTGGAAGATGAATTTTTGGGCCAGGCTACACAATGGGAACCATGCTTACAAAATCTTGAAGAACTTTATCACCCTGGTTGGTGGTGATGGAATTGATTATGATCAGGGTGGTGGCATTTATGCGAATCTACTTTGTGCGCATCCACCTTTTCAAATTGACGGTAACTTTGGTTATACCGCCGGAGTAACTGAGATGCTGCTGCAAAGCCATGAAGGTTTTATAGACTTTTTGCCCGCAGTTCCTGATCAATGGAAAAGTTATGGCGAGGTTAAAGGCTTAAAAGCAAGGGGGAACATTACAGTGAGCTTCAAGTGGAAGGATGGTAAAGTTGCCAGCTACGGTTTAAGTGGCCCGAAAGCATCAACAGTGAAAATAAAAATAAATGGGGCTTTTAAAGTCGTTAAAGTAAAGAAAGCATAAATGATGTCAAGAAATATTTTCGTCCTGATTTTAATGTTTTGCGCAAACCAGACGTTTGCACAACAGAAACTGAGATTATGGTATAAGGAACCGGCAAAGATGTGGGAGGAGACGCTTCCATTGGGTAATGGACGTTTAGGGATGACCCCTGACGGCGGAGTATCTAAAGAGAAAATTGTGCTCAATGACATTACCTTGTGGTCCGGCGGGCCACAGGATGCCAATAATTATGAAGCTTACAAAAGCTTACCCAAAATAAGACAGCTCATTCTTGAAGGAAAAAATGACGAGGCGCAGGATCTGGTAAACAGGGATTTTGTTTGTAAAGGTCCCGGTTCAGGCGGCCCCCAATGGGGTAAGTATCAAACCCTGGGCGCTTTGGAACTTGAATTCAGTTATAAGGGTGTCCGTTCAAATCCACCTGAAGCAAAACACTATCAACGGGAATTGTTATTGGAACAGGCCACGGCCATTTGCAGCTTCAATGTAAATGGAGTAAACTATAAAAGGGAATACTTTACCAGTTTTGACGATGATGTAAGCATGATCCGGTTAACTGCCGATAGGCCGGGGCAGCTGAACTGCAGGATGATGCTGAACAGACCTGAAAGATATGCGGTAAAAACAGAAGGCAATGAATTACAGATGTCAGGGCAGCTGGATAATGGGACAGACGGTAAAGGAATGCAGTACCTGGTTAGGGTCAATGCCAAGCTAAAAGGTGGAACCCTGAGCACTGAAAACAATGCACTGGTTGTAAAAAATGCTACCGAAGTTATAATTTATGTCTCTGCGGGAACAGATTTCAAAAATGCCGCCTTTAAAGCGCTAACAAAACAGGTGCTGGCGGCAGCAATTAAAAAGCCATATGTTTTACAGAAAAGTAAACACATGTCGAATTACGGTAAGCTATTTAAACGTGTAAGTATCGATATGGGAGAAGGTGCGTCCGCAGCGCTTCCCACCAATATAAGGTTAGACCGATTCTATAAAAATTTTGATAGCGACCCATCTCTTGCTTCGCTATTCTTTCAGTTTGGCAGATATTTGAGCATCAGCAGTACCAGGGTAGGATTGCTGCCACCCAACCTGCAGGGCTTATGGGCCAAAGAAATAAATACGCCCTGGAATGGCGACTACCATTTGGATGTAAACGTACA
>CAMLDJ010000167.1 GCA_946478755.1 uncultured Pedobacter sp.
AATTATAAATATAGAAGAGATACGAAAAAATAGCCTAAGTAAAGCAGGAACAACTGAAGGACTCCCCTTTGGAAACGAAACGCTGGTATTTAAAGTAGGTGGTAAAATCTTCTTACTAATCGGGCTGGAACAAGCCAACCGATTTAATGCCAAATGCGAACCGGAACGCGCCATCGCATTAAGGGAACAATACACTGAAATCATCCCCGGATTTCATATGAATAAAAAACATTGGAATACCGTTTATTTAAACGGCGGACTAAAGCCCGCACTTATTTTAGAATTGATTGACCACTCCTATGCACTTGTACTAGAAAGCCTGCCAAAAAATCAACGCGAATCATTGATGTGATCAATTACACGATATTTCTCCACTAATAAACCACCACGCTACTGTTTACAAAAAGCTCAAAATCAGCATCCATCCGCGCATTATATACCCGAAAACAAATCTCCCATTCATCCTTCACCAATACCGGCACGTAAGCTCTAAACACTTTTTCAAAACGCTCAAAATGAACCCCCTCCTTACAGACTACCAGGTAAGCACGATCACCCTGGGCTATCGCCTCCAAAATCTCATCCGGCCAGCGATTTTTCATGGCTGAAGGCAACAAATTAAAAGCCTGCCCATCAATCAATCGCCCAACACCATCAATCAAATCCGCTGCAAGGACTGTTTTACCGCGAACCTGCCATACCCCATCCAGCTTTTCAATACTCCCCAACAACTCGCCATCGTCCACAATTCGCCAAGGTTCCCCCGCACGAAATTGAATCACCTGATAAACATTTTGATCAGGACCGGCTGTAAAATAATCCAGTTCAATCATCGCTTTTTCTATTTAGTCCTCAGTTCCCTTATCTGTAAAAATTCCTATACTCTCCAACACCGTTTCACTATAACGGAAAACAAACTTAAAACTGTGTGCACCGTAGCCGATTTCTTTACAAAAACCCCGACTAAATTTTAAAGCATTTTGAAATTTTAATTCTCTATATTGTCATTGCAGTAGAAAACAAGCTATGATGCGTATAATACGTGGTTTATATTTTTTTAATCAAAAGCTCATTATCCCTTCATTAGCTATTTCAATTGTGCTATCATATTTCACTATGGAGCGCAATAATCTCTATGCTGGTGTTGGTATATCTTTTATTCTCCTCACCCCGATTTTTCATTACTTTATTTATGAGGTAAGAAGTCCAAATGAATACTATTTTTATTATAACCTCGGTCTTAATAAACTCGTTTTATGGATAAGCACGGTCATCATTAGCCTAACTATTGGATTAATACTAGCGATGATATGAAAGGATTACATGTTGATAGCGTTAGAAAACAAATCGGTAATAGCCAAATATTGAATGATGTATTCATCTCTTGTAGCACTGGGGAAATTGTTGGCCTCTTAGGAAGGAATGGGTCGGGAAAGTCTACTTTACTAAAGATTATTTTTGGATCCTTAAGCGCAGATAACAAGTTTGTTTCCATCGATGATAAGAAGATAAATTCGTTATATGATAATAGAAGATTGCTGCAATACCTGCCCCAAAACAATTATTTACCTAATCATATTAGGATAGCTAGCACAATCAAATGTTTCTGCAGCAATGAAAATGCAGCTTTGGTAATGGAAGATAATTTAGTTAAACCATTTTTACAAAAAAAGGTTGAACAGTTGTCAGGAGGTGAAAGGCGGATTTTAGAGGTTTTGTTAATGGTTAATTCCGAAGCGAAATATTTATTGTTTGATGAACCTTTTAATGGCATATCTCCCCTGCATATAGAAATTCTAAAAGACCTAATTAAAAAGCATTCGAAAGATAAGGGGATTATAATCACCGATCATGATTACAGAAATGTATTAGATGTTTCGTCAAGAATTATATTGATGGACGATGGAAATACCAAGGTCATAAAAGAACTTAAAGATTTAATATCTCTCGGATATTTACCAGCATCATCGGAAAACATTATTTTAAATGAAAAATACGATTTCAATATGCCACCGGACTAGATATTCTATTAAAAAAAACAAGCTAGATGACTGACCTACAATCCACAATAAAAAACTACTTTACGCTCATCGACAAATAGTATGGAATCAACTAAAATTTATTATTTACTTACTTTTCTAATAATCTCACTAATTTCTTTTAAACCTGCACCTCGTAAAATAATCCGGGATGATTTTAAAAAAATCTATGATAAATATAAAGTACAGGGCTCGTTCATTATGTACGATCAGAAGAATGACTGTTATACGATATACAACCAGGAACAAACATCTGTGCCATTTACGCCAGCATCTACATTTAAGATATGCAATTCATTGGTTTCACTAGAAACCGGAGTTGTTAAAGACGAACATGTCATTTTTAAATGGGATGGAAAAGAACGTCAGCTTGCAGCATGGAATAAGGACACGGATATGAAGAATGCGTTTAAAAACTCTACTGTATGGTATTATCAACAGCTGGCAAAACGTGTAGGTGAAGATAGAATGAAGAATTGGCTTGATAGAGCAAAGTATGGTAATGCAGATATTAGAGGCGGTATCGATGGTTTTTGGTTGTGGGGTAACCTTAGAATTACACCCAATGAGCAGATTGACTTTTTGCGGAGACTTCATGATAACAAACTTCCTTTCTCAAAACGATCGATGGACATCGTAAAGGACATTATGATTGTTAAGGATACATTAGGTTTCGTTGTAAGAGCGAAAGCCGGCTCTGGTAAACAAGATCAACAGTATGTGGGTTGGTACGTTGGTTACATTACAACTAAAGATAATATCTATTACTTTTCAAATTGTATTCAATCAACCAATAAAAACCCTGATTTTGGAAAAGCCAGATTTGACATTGTAAGTGATATTCTTGATGAATTAAAAGTCATAAAGAAGTAGAACTTAAAAGCGCAGGATACAATCTCATTAAACTGATTGGATATTTTGTAATATAACTTTTCCTTATAAATCGGTAATATCTCGTTACATTTTAAATAAAACTAACATGGAGTTAATTTTATTTTTACATTTGTATCGAGAACGTTAATTTACGGGGGATAGGCCAGCGTGGTCTACCTCCGTTTTTTAAGCAGCTATTTAATTATAAATTAAACCCTACTGAGCAGTCTCCACTCGGGGTTATTGATGTCTATCTATGTTAAATTCTCACTATCTACCTGATCTCAATGTTAAACACATCTCAAAAATTGAAACCGGCAATATCGTGGTCAACCTCGGGGTTGTAATGGAAATTGAGGAGCTTACTGAGTATTACAGTCTAATTATATCCAGGTTAAACGAAAAACAGGTGTTTAAGTTTGACAAGGAAATTTACATAGCGGTCATGTAGAGTGTAATATTCGAGATGAAACCTTCTACATAGTGTAGTTGAAGTTGCGATTGGTTCCTTCTTTGGTGGTTATCAAATTATTTCAGTAAATCGATTATAATGCACACAATAGTTAAATTAGATAAGAATAGTCTTACATTACAACTTCCCAATGATCTGGTTGGAAAGATGGACTTTCATTTATGATTTCAAAAAGCGGGAATGCACTGTGGCTAT
The DNA here is from genome assembly GCA_946478755.1 of uncultured Pedobacter sp. The sequence goes on from CAMLDJ010000167.1 coordinate 3,580, forward strand.
CTAAGGACGACTTTAAAAGTTTTTCAGTTTTCGATAAAATTGGTGTATTATTTAGCGGGGTACAACCTTTGCATACCCATTCAGGAATAATATACCTGGCAAATGGGAGTATAATTTTAAAATCTGAATCAGAAGAATTAGAAATACTGTTAAAAAATATAACTCAAATATATTTAGGGTTTGATGAATACTACAGAAGAAGTTATGCAAAAAATTTCGGGGCTTTTTGGCAGCCACTGAAATTGACTTTTACGTCTTCTGATTCGGTGTCAGAAATTATCTATCTTATTATAGACCGAAATGCCATGTATACAAGAAATGATGAATGGTTTAATCTCTTAACGGATCTGTTATCCTAAATTAATCGCCCTGTAAACCATTTAGTATTGTTTGAGTATTCCGTTTCCTTTCATCCGACTCGTTAGATTAATCTTTGGATCCATTTTGATAATATACCTTGCTAATATCTTTGCTTTTATAACTTGCTTGTTAAGCTAATGAATTGATGACAATGATATTGAGAGCATGTACCTTATTATGATTACCGGATTTCCGCGGTTTTCTCTTATATTTCCATACTGCTAACGAGTATCATCTTGGAAAACTTTGACACTAAATTCATGCAGAATTCTAAACTCTTTTTTATCTTTTTAGGAATTTCAGAAAGTTAGATTTGCCCGACCCATTTTTACCAATGAGTATATTCAGCCCCTGGGTAAAATCTACATATAGATCTTCTATGGACTTGAAGCCTTTGAGGTGAACACTTGTCAGAAATCTCTTTTGATTGCATACTTAGATATAAATCGATTTTGATCTGTCACAAATGTATATATCCTTAGGTTCCAAATATAATCGAAATAAAAGCCAGCGCTTTCGTTTCCTGCATGGAGGCGGGAGGCTCGCTCATGATGGTTTCATCATATACAGGAGTTATCGTCTTAAAATATTATTTCCCCAGATTAAACCTCAGGTTCAGCTCAAAACTGCCATTGGTATAACTGCTAAGCGCCGAGGTCTGGGTAGTATAACTCCCGCTGATCAGGTATTTTTTCCTGAAGTCCATTCCCAGTCCGAATGTCGCGTTTTCGGTGCTGTGGTACATGGCTAGCAAAAACACTTGTTTGTTGGCAATGCCGAACTGTGCACCTGCGTCCCAGATGTTGTCAAAGCCCTTTACACCCCTGTAGGCCACCTTAGGCTCTGCATCCATACCTTCGGCACCTTCGCTAAACTGTATTTTGTAGCTGACCGCAGTATAAAACGTCGCCACATCGGCCAGCTTGACCACATCCTTTTTCAGTACACTTTTCAGGTTCGGAATGGCAGCCTGGATGTTCAGTTTACTCGAGGTATAAGCTACCCCGAAATCACCGTCCAGGTACGTTTTACGGTCGTTGTACTGCCCCACTGTGGGATCATTCGGGTTGCCATAGATATCAGCATTCTCCAAACGCTGGCTCATGAAGCCCAGGGATACCCCGAAGTGTAACTGATGGCCGCTTTCATTCAGTCTCAGGTGATAAGCATAACTCCCGACCACCCTGGTCTGTCTTTGCAAACCCGCACTTTCATTGTTAACAGTAAGCCCTACTCCTACTTTTCCAAAACCGTAATCAGCTGTCAGGTTCTGCGTTAAAGGCGAACCCGGTACATTGCTCCAGAGCTTACGATAAGCTCCGTTTAGTTTTATGCCCTGGTCCGAGCCTGCGAAGGCAGGATTGATTAAATACTGGTTGGTGTAATACTGAGATGACAGCGGGTTTAACTGTGCTTTTGCTGTGGTACCGATCGAAGTAATCACGATCAGTACCAGCATTTTATATGTTATTCTCATTTATTTGTTCTTGTTTTCTTTAATCAGTATAAACTAATCTTTCCTGATAATGGTGATATATCCTTTGAAAGGCCGTTTTCCGGTGCCAAAGTCAATGATATAGTAATAGGTGTTTTCGGATAAAGCTGTACCGTTAAACATACCGCCCCAGGTATTATCGTATCCCTTTTTGCTGTAAACCAAACGGCCGGCCTTATCAAAAACCTTCACTTCATTATTTGGATAAAGGTCAATGTTGTCCACTATCCAGGTATCATTGTAGCCATCGTTATTTGGGGTCAGGATATTGGTGGCTTTGATCTTTGCATAATCATCCAGCACAGTGATCGTAAAGCTTTGAGCCTGACTGCAGCCGCTGACATTGCCTGCTGTTACCATATAGGTAGCCGACTCTGAAGGGCGGATGGTTAACGCCGCCGTGTTTTGGCCTGAAATAATCCCATTCGCATTGGCCCAAAGATATGTTGTTCCCCCGCTGGCGGTTAACACCACCGTTTCTCCTTTGCTAATCGTGCTGCCTTTATCACTGCTGATACTGATGACCGGCAAGGCATTAATGGTTAGCGTTCCGCTCTGGTAGCTGAAATTATAATTAGCCGAACTTCCCCCATTTACGGTTAATACATACACGCCGGCCGCCGAACTTTGCTCCGCCTCCGTGCTTACGACCGGTTTGCGCTCCAGGCTTGTAGCATCCTCGTTCTTAAAGCCGGAATAGCTCAGGGTAAATATCGGGTCATTTTCACCATAGCAACGTGTCTTATCCTCAGCTTTAACTGTTAAGGTGGCTTTTCCAATGGCCAGGTTAGCTGGAACATAGCTTAAGGTATAGTTGTTGCTCAAAACTACGCTGCCCTGGTTAATCATATAAGTCCCCGGACCTTCTCCGGTCTGGCGACTTAAGGCCCCGCTAAGCCCATCACCACCTACCAGGTTGCCGCTGGTAACCTGATAGGTCAGCACCGGGTCGGTATCACCGTAGGTCTTGCTTTTGGTATCAGCCGTAATGGTCACAGGCAGGGAGGTTATTTTCAGGTCGCCGTTCTCAAAGCTTATATCATAGTTATCTGATGTCAGTCCCTGTGGAATGATCGTATATGCATTCACATCTTTTGCGCCCTGCGAAGTACCAGTATAGCTTAATGCCCCCGACAGGACGTTCTCATCTTCGCTGTTTACAAAGCCGCTGTACATTACGCCGTTGCCGGTACTGTAAGGCAGGCCGTCATAAACTTTGGTATCGTCATTGGCTTTAATGGTCAATGCTTTACGTTTAATCACTAAAGTTTGTGTTACCGGGGTTGCGGCATTATGGGCGGCATCGCCTGGCTGGCTGGCCGTAAGGATAACGGTTCCTGCCCGGTGGATTGTCAGCGTATTGCCCAATATAGAAGCGACAGCCGGATCATTGCAGATATAACTCATGGGTAATACTGACGATGCAGATGCTGTTAACTCAAATGCTGCGTCGCCATATGTCTTATTAGCCAGCGCCGTAAAAGTGATGGTTTGACCGGCTCTCGGAGTACCGGTAACATCGGAGGTAAGGCTACTTTCGTTACCTGTTTTGTCCACCGCCTGTATATGGTAATAATAAACCGTGCCATTGGTTAAACCGGTATGGGTATAACTGTTAAGCGACGCATCAACGGTCTCCAGTAAAGTAGTCGGGTTTGCCGAAGTGCCGCCATACACCTTGTAGCTCAGCACATCTGTTTCTCCAATGGCTGCCCAGTGCAGGGTAATCCCTTTATCTTCAGTTACGGCGGTCAATCCGGTCGGGGTGGCGGGGGCAATGGCGTCTATCCATATCCCTTCCGTATTTGCTACGGCGTTTAAAGATGAAAGGACATCATTACCTGCAGCATCGCGGATAACCCCTCCGTTCAAGCCCATCAAGGCTTCCGTCTCGATGCCGTTTTTATCCTCCTGCCCGGACATTACTGTTGTCCTGAACAGTAGACCCGTGCTTCCGCTTCCGCTGATAAAGTCAGCACGTACAATACCTCCTGTGTTTAATATCAGGGTAATATAAGGTATGCCACCGACTGTATTTACGACCACCGTCTCGCTGAGGTTGATGGTAAAATCCAAGTTCTCCCCGGCTTTATAAGTCCTATCGGCTGGTACACTTACCGAGGTAACTGCCGGCGCCAGGCCGTCAATAACGATGGCTTTATTTGCTGCCAGCGAACCGGCTGCGCCCCCGGCAGGTAGGGTAAGAACCGTGTTGGTGCCATAGTTATTCATTATGGTGCCGCCGTTCAGGCTTAACGCCGCTGTGCTTTGATAATCCAGATCGGCGCTTGTGTCGCCCGATTGTACGGTGTAAGAAAAAGTTAATGTGCTGCTCCCCGTACCGCTTATGTAGTCAGCGTTGCGGCCGGTGCTTCCAGTTTCCAGCAGCAGGCATGGGATGCCACCGGAAGTATTGACGTTTACGTTTTGGTCGAAACTAAGGGTAAGGCTAATGATATCATCGGTTTTATAAAGACCATCAGCAGCAGTACTGCTTACGTCAAGCACCTCAGGGGCAACACTATTTACCGTAATAACAATCGTTTTCGTTGCAGTACCGGCGCCAATACCTCCGCTATTTCCTAAATCGTCACTGTTGATCTGCAGGCTTGCCGAACCCGAATAACCGGATGTCGGTATAAAGGTGAGCTCGTTTAAGGCAGCATTGATATCTGTAATGCTGCCCGTGAAGGTCATTGCACCGTCTGCCGTACCGTCTCCTTCTCCCACAGGAAAAGACAATCCAGAAGTTCCCGAGAGCGTCATCAGGCCATTGGCGGCTACCAGGTTTACCTGTATCGTAGCAGGACCCGCGTCGGCGTCGCTTACCGAAACCAGGTTAGTATTAGCTGTACTAAACACCAAACCCGCATCCATATCGGTTGTGGCGATTGCCGGGGCGGTTAACACCGGCCCATCGTTTACCGCGGTAACATTTAGCATTTTAGTAGCCTCGATGCTGTTTACCACGCCGTCGTTTACTACCAAACTGATCTTGCGCACTGCAGTATTGGGTGTTTCAAAACTGTTTGTATAAGTAACTGCCCTCAGGGCCAATTGCCATTGTGCTACGGTAGCGGTTGCACCGGCTGATATCAAAGTAAGCACACCGGTAGCAGCATTGTAGCTGGCAGTAATGTTGCCCATGCTGCTGCCGCCGTTAGAGAAGGTCAGCACATCTTGTCCATTTTGAAAGTTACCGGTAATACTAACCGTTGCGGAGCTAAAAGTACTGTTATCGACATCAGTAGCGGTTAGGCTGCCATCTATAACCACTGGTGTGGAAGTTGCGTTATTACCCTCGGTAAAGGAGGCATAACCGCTGGACGCAGTTAATACAGGTATCGATACAATAGATTCGTAAGCGCCCATATCAACAATACCCTCCTCAGCAAAACGGTAGACACGGACATTACCGGCTAAATCTATTGAGCTGGCATTTAAGCCGGGATATAGCGTATTATTGCCGGAATTTACAGCCGGGCTGCTTCCTTTTAAGGTATAATCTCCGTTAGCGGCATCATTAAACTGAGGGTCGGCATTTAGGTTACCTGTTCCGGCATAACCACCTTGTACAATACTGTTTTGTATCATTAAGGCGGCTCCTCTATTGTCATAAATACCACTATTATTTTCCCATATAATGCTGTTATTGATAACAGACGCATTTTGGTCGTTATAAATTCCGCCGCCGACATCCGTTGCATTGTTTCCTGTAATGGTAACATTCGTCAATGTTGGCGAAGAATCTGGAAAACTATATATTCCTCCTCCTTTCTGATCTGCCTTGTTTTTGCTTATTACCACATTAAGCAATTCAGGACTGGCCGGATAGTTAGCCATTCCTCCTCCAAATTTTGCATGATTATTAGAGATGATAACGAACTTTAATAAAGGATGAGCGTCAACATTGAATATACCTCCACCGTAATCGCCTTTATTATTCTGAATAAGCAGGTTACTTAATACCGCATTGGAATTATTAATAACCACCCCACCACCAGCATCCTTATCCGTATTATAGTATCCATTGATAACAACAACATCGTTACCGTTTCCATTAGCATTTCCGCCGCTTATTGTAAAGCCATCTAATATCGTATTCCCTGCATTTCCGCAACTAATTACAACGTGATAAGCATTACTGCCATTAATTGTACCGTCAGAACCATCGTTATTATCCAGGTCGCCGCTCAAAACCGAACCGTTCCGGGTAGAAGGAAGTATACGTGTATCAGTCAAATCATCAATACCATTATCAGGGTCAAAGCCGCCGTATACTTTTACATCCTTTACCAGCAAGAAGGCGTTATCCTGGCCCTTGTTTGCAAAGTTAGCGCCGTCTTCAGGGCTGTACCTCGGTTTATAGATGCCTGTAGCTACCCATATTTCTTTTATGGCTCCAGGGGTAGTGGTGTTTAATTCTTTGGCCGCTTTTAAGGCATCGGCCAGTTCGGGAGTCGCATTCGCCCAACTATCGCCTTTCAAGCTGCCGGCACCATTTTGTTTCACATACAAAATTCCATCAGTACCGGGAACAGGTACGGGATTGTAGGTGCTTTCATAAGCCCCCAGGTCAATGGAGCCTTTTTGTATACGGAGACTGCCGGCCGCATCGGTAGTAATGGCTGATAAATCAGGGTTTTGACCGGCATCAAATAAGGTATTATTCCCCATGCCAATGGCCGGGCCGCCCGTGCGAAGGCTGTAATCGCCAGTTACCGGACTGGTAAATACCTGCGCGACAGTAATACCGGAAGAACTGATATTGCCGTTATCGGTACCGGTTAAATCCTGCACCAGGCTGTTGGAAATAACAGGAGTGTGACTCCCATTGTTCCTATTAGAAATACCCGGATATGTCGGTGCCATATTGTTATACACAATACTGTTCCGGATTGAGGGAGATGATGAATCATTGCCTATCCCGCCGCCGCCGGAATCAGCCGTATTACCGCTGATGGTTACATTGGTCAACACAGGAGATGAGTTTGTATAATTGTATATCCCGCCGCCGCTGCCAGTAGTCTTATTACCGCTGATAATTATATTGGTAAGCACCGGAGATGATGAAGAATTGTATATCCCGCCGCCTCTAGCATTAGCCGTATTACCGCTGATGGTTACATTGGTAAGCTCAGGAGATGAAGAAACATTGCATATCCCGCCGCCGGTGGAATAATAAACCGTTTTCAAATTAACGGTTATAAATCCCGTTGGATGACCGGTCGCATTCCCTCCCCTTATGGTAAAGCCATTAATCGCCGCACTACCTACCTCTCCGGCAGAAATGATCACGTGATAAGCATTATACCCATTATTTGTACCGCCGAGGTCGTTATTATCCAGATCACCGCTCAATACCGTTTCGTTTGTAGCCTTGCTTAAATCCCTGCCGGTCAATGCCGTTTCTGTTCCGGCAAAGCCACCGTAAAGTTTTACATCCTTTACCAGCAGGAAAGTATTATTCCGGCCCTGGTCTGTTCCGAAGCTGGTGCCATATTGGGGGCTGTACATTGGTTTATAGATGCCTTTAGCCACCCATATTTCTTTTATGGTTCCGGGGATAGTAGTGTTTAATTCATTGGCAGCTTTTAATGCATCGGCCAGTTCGGGAGCCGCATTTGCCCAGCTATCGCCTTTCATGCTGCCGGCACCATTTTGTTTCACATACACAATGCCATCAGCACTGGGAACAGGTACGGGATTGTATGCGCTTTCGTAAGCACCCAAATCAATAATTCCGCCACCGGCTTTATTATAAATACGGGCATTGCCGGCCAGATCGGTTCTGGTGGCAGACAAATCGGGTGTCTGCCCGGTATTAAAATAAGCATTGCTTCCGGCATCAATAGCTGGACTGCCTGCTTTCAGCGTATAATCGCCCGCTAAAGCATTGATAAACAATGGATCAAGGCTGCCATTCACATTACCATTACTGGTACCGGTTATACCTTCTACCAGGCTGTGAGCATATACCGGTGTACTTGAATCGTTAAATACATTATTTACGGTAACATTATCCGTTTTTTTATTGCCCCAGAT
>CAMLDJ010000168.1 GCA_946478755.1 uncultured Pedobacter sp.
GGAAAAACTGGGCATAGGCCAGCCACATTAATCCATCGAAAAGACCGTTAACCACGTCAGACTCATCGAGGAAACTACCCAATAATTTAAATAAGAGAATATGGGATAAGAAAAAGATCGCCAATACCCAGGTTCCGGTATAAAAGGAATTGTAGGGGTTCAGAAAAGAGACGATCAATAACACGCAGAAGCAATTAATCCAGTTGTTGAGTTTAAAGGAATAATTTATAAACCTTCGTTTGGCATACGGTAAGACTGCAAAAATTAACCCGATGGACAATGAAATGATGTAGATTGGTTGTACCGTACCTGCGATCTCACTCAACTTTGGAGTATTTAGGGCTTTTCCAAACTCAAAAGGGATACAGAATATAAAAAAGCTAACCCATAAGAATTTAGTGTCCCTCTTTTTAGTTTTAAGGATGACTGTTCTAAAGAGATAAATGGAAATTATAGTAAATAATAGAATCCCTTTACCCATGGGTATAATTGTTACTTGTTTCTAGTTTAACCTTCTGAATATTATTTTTAACGCTGTCTTCAATGCTGCCTAAGTTTTCGGTAAATAGCCGAATCTTCTCTTTTGATTCGCTTAGCTTATCATAGTCTATCAGGCAGATATTTGGATCGACATCGAACAACTTCACCATCCCCTCGAACTTATTGGCATAGGAAACACCAAACATGGGTTTAGAGAAAGTTAAGCCGGAGATTCCTAAATGCATTCTTCCCGTGATCGTAAAGTCTACCAGGGAAACGTAGCCCTTCAGCTCTACACCATTTCTGATCTGATCGGTATAGAAGCAATCGACAGATTTGCTCCTAAAATATGCATCCAAAATGCCACTGATTGTACTGTCACTTGCCTGATCACAGATCGGCCTGATGTCATGGTAAAGGAACACAAAAGCGTAGTTACCGACTTCTAAAAAGCCATCCAACAATTGCTTGAAACCTGAAAGGTAATGCTCAAGCCCAACCTTCGTCGCCTGAATTGCATTTGGGCAAATCCCAATAATTGATTTGTGATTTGCTTTGGCTGCATTGACCCATATTTTGTAATCATTATAAGTTTTACTCTGATAACTTTCCGGTACATCCGGGCAGATAAAAGCAATGTCATTTGTTAAGATCAGCCTGTCTGCAGCCACAAAATTCTTCATTCGCGTATAAGATTCTACATCTCTGATTTTCAATTTGACCTCTTTTGCCAGTTGAATGAATTTTGCCTTAACTACAGGGAGGATATTCTTACTCACACTAAATCCGGAGATCTGAGCATTTACGCCAATACGATGCGCCAGTTCTATGACTCTCAACCGGTTGATCGAGTTGTGAACACGATAAGTGCCATCCATGATATCCGCACCGATCACATATACCAGGGAACAGTTTCTAATTAACAACAAGAGTTTTAAAAAATTAACTCTGTCATTAAAACCATCTATAAATTCAATATTCTTATTGATTTTTTTATAATCCTCCCGGATGATCTTATATCCATTTAAAATGCAAACAGGCGTACCATTTGCAAAATTATTCATGAAACTGGTGATCATGATGTCTTCCCCAAACCCGCCGTTCAGATTAGCAGCAGGCAGCACTAAAATCTTATTCGCATCCTTCTTAGCCCTGATAAAAAAAGAACAGAAAAATGCCACAGACCAAAAAAGCTCAACATATAATCCCTTAAATAGCTGTTTGAAATCGTTCATTATTAAAAATTTATATCGTACTTACCTCACTTCAACAATGTCCGTTAATGGCTTCCGTTCAGAAATGGCCACCTTGAAATCATCTTTCAGATTTCCTACAGCCAAAAACATAATTGGCACACAATCGCTATCCATCTGCATGGAATTTTTAAAAGCTTCATACTGCTTCACCGCATAACTGGTATTCAGGCAACATACACCCAGCCCCTCCGCGTGGAGTGCCAGAACGATTGACATGGCGAACATTCCTCCATCAATGAACACCTGGTTTCTTTCATAAGCGAAGAAAGAAGACAGCTTCCCGGTGATGACAATTAAAGAACTGATGTGTTGGCCGAATCCCTTGTTGCCATTTTGAACCTGGAGCAGTTTTCCCTTCAGTTCCTGATTGGAATGCTCAATCACATAAACTTTCCAGGCCTGGCGGTTACATACTGAAGGTGTATATCGCGCCGTATCAATCGCATTTAAGATCACCTGAGTGGAGACCGGCTCCTCAGAAAAATCTCTTACACTATGTCTGGATTTAAAGAAACCCCTGTAATCGAAGTTCAGCTTTTCGATAATTTCAGTTTTGGGAATAGTCTTTGTCCCCCCTGTCTTATTCTGCGAAGATTCATCACAACGGGTGAGAAGACTTTCCAACTTTCGTGACAGGGATTCAGGAACCTTATTATAAGGGGTATCAAAGTTTAGATACTCTCTAAGCGTAAACGCAGTAACAGAGGTAACCGAATCTATCCCGTAAGCGCTGATATACGCTCCTACTACATCAGCCAGAGCAGAAATCCGCTCTGCACCAAAGCCAGGGCGGGGTTCCAGCAATGCCAGACCTTTTTCTATGGCGTGGTATTCTTTGATGATGTAGGCCTGCATCATCTCCTTATTTCTTAATTTGAATGAGGCAGATTCCCGGCTAAATTTCCGGTAATCATAAACGTAATCTTTGATAATCGACAGCTGGGTCTGCTTTGACCGATACAGCCTTTTAGCAGATTTGGGAACGATCTTTTTTAGGATACTTTTCATACGCACTAGCGACTCAGGTGATTAAATTGTTTCTTTAGATTCAGTTTAGCGATTAACTGATTTGATATTTTATGAATGATCTCTTTTTCGTCATCACATAAGCCAAAGAGGTAAATGCTGCTGACAAAGACAAGAACGCCCATGACGCCGGTGAAGATGAATCTATATTCGAAATGAACATAGGTTACACTTAAATAACAGGTCAGAATCAGCAGGCAAAGTGGAATGACCACTTTGAAAATTACATTGGCAAAATAAAGCGATACCGAAAGTCCGGCTATGGTTCTTAAGAAAAACAACCGAAGCGTGCAGGCAATCAATTCGATAAAACAATAGCCGATAAACACGGAATAAACAGAATATTCTAACCTGAGCAACAAATAGGCAAGCGGTAAGGCCAGCAATAAGACAGAGCCCACAACAGCCTGGTAAACTTTTACCGTTCCTGTCGCCTGCACCGCCGACTGTAAACCAATCGTCAGCTGATTGATCAACGTGGCACATAGCATTAATGAGCAAAAATCCGCAGTATACTCAGGCACAACATTCAACCATAAATGGAGGATGGATTTCATTTCAAAAATACAGGGAACCGCAGCAAAAGCAAGGAGGAAGAAACCGAATTTGCTTCCAATCATGGCAAGACGGAGCATCTTCTCCCTGTTTTCGGCGCCTTCACTTTTCATGATCTGTGGATTGATCGCCCGTAAGAGGGTTAGTGAAAAAAAGTTTAACTGAGCCGCTACCTGGTTTGCAATTGCATAGGCAGCATTCACTATCGTTCCAAAAAAAATATTTAGCAAAATCGCTAAGCCCTGTGCCCTCCCCAGCGAGCATAGAGAGCCAAATAAGTTCCATCCGGCAAAAGAAGTCAGCTCTTTTATGATCTTTCTATCTGCAAAAAAAATGCCTTTAAGCGTACAGTCTTCATATTTACCAAAACAGTATATCGCATAAAGCAAAAAGCTGGCGATACTGATTCCTGCTGTTAGTAAGCCATAAACAGACAATTTATCCTGAGCAACCACATACAATATACATGCAATCGCCAATTTCAACAGCGTCTCCACCACATTCACAACCGCTACCCAGAGCATATTTTCATGTGCAACCAGCAAACCAGTAAACGGGACTGACACAACGGTAAAAAACACGGTGACGGACATAAAATGATAGATCAATCTGGCGACTTCAATTCTTTCAGCAGGGATGTTCAAAAAACCGTTAAAGAGAAAGAAGCCGGATATTTCAAGCACAATGACCATCAGTAAACCGATGCCGATATGTAACAGGAAGCTATTTGAAAAAACATGTTTTTGCATTTTCAAATCATTTTTTCCCTGGAAGAAAGAAAGAAATCTTTGGGTAGAGGTGGCCATCGCAGTATTCAAAAAAGACAACATGGCAATCACTCCCGCAACGAGATTAAACACTCCGTAGTCAACCGAACCCAATGCATTTAATACCAGCCTTGTGGAGTACAACGAAATCCCCACTGTTATTAACATCCTGGCATACAATATGCCCGTATTGATAACCACTTTATTTGCTGATCTCATTTTGAAATTATCTATGTCTTTTAAACAGTCTGCTAAAAAACCCTGGTTCCTTATCGCTTACATCATAATTACCATAACTGTATCCATAACCATAACCTTTGGTTGCTATAATATCATTTACAACGATACTTAAGCCCTTCATTTTTTGACTTTTCGATAAGTCATCCACAATGTTCAATTGCTTTTTCAGGGTATAATTTTGTCTTACCAGGTAGATGCAAACATCTGCGTGAGAAGCCAGCAACTGAGCGTCAGTTACGATCCCCACTGGAGGTGCATCAATGATGATATAATCAAATTGCTGTTTCAATTCTGCCATGAGCATTTTTGTTCTTTCACTCAGCAGTAATTCCGCCGGATTTGGTGGTATTGGTCCCGAACTCACCATAAACAGGTTTTCCTGGAGTTTCAAAGGCTTAATAATATCATTGGATGTCAAGTCCGTATTCGTCAAATAGTTAGTAAAACCGATAGGGTTTGGAATTTCCAGTTTGACAGAAAGGCCGGGCTTACGTAAGTCCAATTCCATCAACAGCACCTTTTTATTCGTTAATGCCAAGATCTGCCCAAGATTGATGGCTACAAATGATTTTCCTTCTCCAGACATGCTGCTGGTTAATAAGATCACTTTTTCATCAGCATTTTTGAAGAAGAAAGAAAGGTTGGTCCTCAAGGCTCTGAATTGTTCCGATATGGCAGACCTGGAACTGTTTGCCACGACCATGTTATCATTCGCCTCATCATGACTGATCTCCCCGATAATCGGAACCCCGGTAAATCTGGTGATGTCTTCTTTAGTCTGAATTTTATCATTCAGTATGTCTTTCACATACATTAACCCCAAGGGGATCATCAGCCCGGCTACTAATCCAAATAAATAGACCACCAGTTTTTTCGGACTAAAAGGTTTCACTTCAGACTTTGGGGGGTCTATGGTTTTGGAGTTAGCAATATTAGATGTCTTGGAAATGGCAGTCTCTTCACTTTTCTGCATCAAAAAAATATAAAGCTCCTGTTTAATCTGCTGCTGTCTGGCCAGGTTTAAATAATTTCGCTCCACTTTCGGAACATTGCGAACCTGTCCTTCCGCTTTTTTCATTTGAGCATTGATCCTGTTTCTCGTGATGATAAAGCCATCCAGCGTAGTGGAAATATTGGATTCAATATCAGCTCTTGCATTTGCAATCTCTTTATCCAACAATTGTATTCCCGGATTCGCCTCTGTTACACCGATCAGCCGTCTTGCCCGCTCCAGAGTCAGTGTATTATACTTTTCTACAGCGCCATTAAAAACCAGATCTGCGGGAACAAGCGAGCTGGGCAATACTCTTTTATTCTTCGCTTCGTCTTTCAAATGGTTCTGTAAGCTTTTAAGAATGCTGATCTGAGTTTCTACTTTCGAGAGGTCATTTACATACTGCCCTGTCGTCTGCACCAATAACTTAGATTGTTCAGACATGTCCGCCAGGTTATTTTCCTGTTTAAAATTCTGGATGTTTCCTTCCAGCCCTCCCAGTTCTCCGCCGATATAAGCCAGTCTGTTCTGGATAAATTTCACGGTACTATCCGCCACCTCATTTTTATCCGCCAGGTTTGCCTGTACATATTTCTCAATGAGCTTATTCAAAATATCCTCTCCTTTTTTGGGTACGGAATGTGTTAAGCTCAGGTCAACTATGGTTACCTGTTTATTTTTAACTTCTACTGTAAGGGCATTCATCAATGAAATGACCTTGGAATCTACAGACGTGATGTTAAAGGCGTATTTCTCGTCCAGAACAGGGACAGTGGTACCTCTCGTAATCTGAATCACTCCAACATCAGGGATGGTAAAAGAACGATCCAAGCCAACCAATGTATCTATCCCCTCGGCACTTACAGAAAGCTGGTCTGCCTTAAGAAAATTAACGGTTACATCTGTGGCGCTAATCGTATCGACACTTCTGATGATCTTTACTTTATACGGAGATTCATATAGTTCCACCTTCTTCACTGTTCCTTTTCTGTAATAGGTGATGTTGAGGTCCATATCTTTCACCACCTGTTCCATCAAATACCTGGTTTTTAAGATCTCTGCCTCATTATCAACTGTACTTTTCGTCCCTAAAATCCCCCCTAAATCACCCAGAAGATCTCCACCACCAGATAAACCTGCTCCTTTCTTCTCATCATTAACCAATACACGGGCTGAGATCTTATAATCAGGCGTTTTGTATCTTACGTACAGGTTGGAAAACACCAGGCAGATCAATACAGATAATGCTATCCAATACCAATTTGCGAGGACCCGTAATAAGACTTGCTTTAAATCTAATCCCTCTGTATCTTCATGTGCAGCTTTATACGCTGAAATCGTGTTCTTCATTCCATATGGCTTAGATGTCGGATTCTATTGTTTATTAAAGCCTTGAAAACAACACAATCAAGACTGAGAGTGCTGTTCCAATAACTGCGAAAGTTTGTGTTCTCGCCTGATTTAACGAGGCTGCCTTACCTTTGTTAGGCTCCACATAAATCACATCATTCTGTTTCAGATAGTAAAATGGGCTGTTAAAGACTTGAGAAGAATTGAGGTCTAACCTGGCAAACTTCTTTTTACCGTCCACATCTCTGATGAGCAAAACGTTCTCTCGTCTTCCGAATATGGTGAGGTCGCCGGCCATGCCAAGCGCATCTAATACACTTACCTTTTCATTTGGTAAGACATAAGAAGAAGGCCTGGCTACCTCTCCTAGTACAGTAACCTTAAAATTTGCGTACCTGACCTGTACATTCGGGTCTCTGTAGAACACAGAGGCTTTACTTTTAATCAGTTCCCGGGCTTCATAGGTCGTTAATCCCGCCACTTTAACCTTTCCAACTACGGAAATGTCAATTTCACCATTTTTATCCACCAGGAAACCACTTGAAGAAGAAAGTCCTGCCGGATTAGAAGTGGAAACAGCTGCACTTACACTCTGAGCAGCCAGTTGGTTGACCGGCATTGCCGTTGTTGCATCAATAGTTACGATTGAAATTGATAGAATATCATCAGTATGAATGGTTATCTCTTTAAACACGTCTGTTTTTTCAAACAAAGACTCGCCCTCTGCATTAATATCCTGAAAATAAGCCACTCTTTTAGTAACAGAACAGGAACTTAACAGAAAAACAGAGAAAATAAGTAGACAATTCAGGTATTTTTTTGTTAACATTAATTTAACCATAGTAATTTCGATCTAAAAAAAACCGCTTAACCAGCAGATTTAAGTAAAAGCAAAACTAAATGATTTAAATTTCAATACACCTAGCCAGAAATGGGTATTTAGCTAAAAAAACAGTTCCTTATTCTTGAAGTCCACATGCCCAAGTTTCTCGAAAAGACGTCCACTCTGTGTCTCCTCAGTTAATACCTGTAAATGTTTTTCGTGGTGCAGGTCTGTTCCTGCCAGATCATAGTAGTTCTTTTGAAGCAGATATTCCGCCAGCTTTTTCACATCCTTGCCGTAATATCCTGACAACGACAACAGGTTAAGCTGGAACAACACACCCATTTCCTTGAAGCGGTGGAAACGCTGATGTCGCTCAAAATAAAAGCTATACCGTTCAGGATGGGCAAGGATCACTACATATCCTTTTACCTGAAGGTTGAAGATCACCTGTTCTATACTCAGCATTTCAGCCAGATAAGACATCTCAATTAACACATGTTTCCCTGGCAGACACACAAGCTCATCAGAAATTACAAAAGTATCATTGATCATATATTCTGCCGCTGCTCCGATTTCGACAGCTATCCGAGCTTCTTTCATCGCCAAACGTGTGTTTTCCAATGCTAACTGTATCGTATCCTGTGTATTTGGATACAATTCAGAAAAAATATGGGGAGTACAAAGCAATTTCTGAAGCCCAAGCTCGTTTAACCTTTTTATAAAACTAACAGATTGTGAGGTATCTGCTGACCCGTCGTCAATGCCCGGTAATAAATGGGAATGCATATCCACTCCTAACCACTCCAAATGGTCGATGTGTGTTCGTTTTTTTAAAAAGGAAAACATGTTAAGGTTTTTAAAGGTTTGGTTTAAACAACCCCGCAATTCATTCTGAGGCGCTTAAGTTTGCTCAAACAAAAATACAATTGCGACAGTTTAAATGCGCTGTATTTTAAATCTTTATGCTGACATTAACGTAATTTACCCAATTATAGGGATATCACGGTCCGGTTTCTTTAAGCGGGGATTTGAGCAAATGTAACAGGTCATGATCTTTATGGTACCGTTGTCACATCTCCTTCGTTTAAGGTTTGAATGACATTTCAGGGCGTTTACCATTACAAAGACCAAACAGCGATTTCGTTACCGTCAGGGTCTGTGAAATGAAAGCGTCTGCCGCCAGGAAAACTGAAAACATCTTTCACGATTGTACCACCAGCCCTCATTACCTTTTGCTTGGTTCCTTCAATATCCTCAGAATAAATTACAACTAAAATACTTCCTTTAGCCGGTTTTCCCGATGTAAAGCCCCCGTCTACATAGTCGCCCTCAAAAGCAGCGTATTCCGGGCCATAGTCAGTGAAAGTCCAGCCGAAGGCCTCCGTATAAAACTTTTTGATCTGTTTAATATCTGCAGATAGAAATTCCAGGTATTGGACCTGCTCGTGTTTTAGTTTTTTTTGTGGATCAGTATTCGTCATGTTTTTTAGGTTATTGTACAAATTTAAGGGAATACCTTTAATAGGTTTTCAAAAACTCAACAAAGTTATTCTCCCGTAGGAGCAGTTTTTAATTTTTGTTATCTTTAATAATGAAATATAGAACTATCCTGCTGGTTACCTGTCTTTTAGTACTGTTTAATTTTACAGGATCAGCGCAAGAGCCAAATTCCAAATACGATAAAAAGCTGGCAGATTCATTGAAGTCTGATGATTACGGGATGAGGTTGTATTACCTTGTTCTTTTAAAAACCGGCAGCAACACCGGAGCAGGCAAGGCTACAACAGACAGCCTTTTCAGGGGACACATGCAAAACATAGGCATGCTGGTCCAACAAGGTAAACTTGTTGTAGCCGGCCCCATAAAAAAGAACGACAGACACTTACGGGGCATCTTCATATTAAATGCCACAAGTATGGAAGAAGCAAGCGCTTTACTGGAAACTGATCCTGCAATTAAACATAAGCTGTTGGACGTAGAAATCTACGGCTGGTATGGTTCTGCGGCCTTGCCCATGTACCTGCCTTACCATCAAAAAGTAGAAAAAAATAAAATGTAACCAAAAAGGCGCCTGTTGGCGCCTTTTTGGTGGATCAGAATAATTTACATAACTTCTGAACCCAAAATATCTTTTGAATAGGTTTTCAGATATTTCTTAAGGAGCTGACGGGCAACATGGATCCTCGTTTTAACTGTCCCTATTGGAATCCCGAGCATCTCTGCGATCTCGTGATATTTATAGCCTTCAAAATATTTAACGAAAGGAACGTGATATTCGGGTTGCAACGTAGCTAACGCTTTATGAATATCGCCAATTACAAATTTACTTTCACTGGTATTTTTAGTGGCACTATAATGCAGGTTTGCAGAAGAGATGTCATCTGATTTTGTGATTAAAGCATTCGTTTTCACCAAACGTCTGTAATTATTTATGAAGGTATTTTTCATAATGGTAAACAACCATCCTTTTAAGTTAGTACCTTCTTTGAATTTACCATAATAGGTCACTGCCTTCAGCATTGTATCCTGTACCAGATCGTTTGCATCTTCCATGTCTTTGGTGAAGTTAAACGCAAAAGATTGTAAAGAGATCGAATGGTCGTGCAGCTGTAAGTTGAACTCATTTTTTGTCATCGTGTTTTAATTTAGGGGTTAAAAACAAACAAACAATTTCTTGTTGAGTGGCGCTCAGAATTGTATAATGATATACACTAAAATCCACTCAAGAGATGTACCAGAAAATGAGATTGAATATTAAGAAATTATTATAAACTACAGCATCAGGCCAATACACCCTAAAGAATATTTACTTCCCTTTCAAGCATAATCCCAAACCTGGCATATACAGTATTTATAATTTGTTCTGAAAAAGTATACACTTCCTGACCCGTTGCAGCACCGTGGTTAACCAGTACCAGCGCCTGATTTTTCCAGGTTCCCGTCTGCCCAACAACCTTCCCTTTAAAACCACATTGCTCGATAAGCCAGCCCGCAGCCAGTTTAATTTTATCATCTGGTGCCGGGTAGTGAACAACATCCGGGAATTTTCCGCCCAGCGCTTTAAATTGCTGGAGGCCTATAACGGGATTTTTGAAAAAGCTTCCTGCATTACCAATTGTTGAAGGGTCAGGCAGCTTACTTACGCGGATATCAGAAACTACACGGGATATATCCACAATGGTTGGATGATCGATTTTTCTGTTTAAAAGCTCCGTTTGTATAGCACCATATTGCGTGTTAATCCTGGCTTCTGTATTCAACTTAAAACTGACTGATGTAATGATATACAATCCCTTTAGCTCGTTTTTAAAGATACTGTCGCGGTAACCAAATTTACAATCGTCGAAATTAAATATACGTTCTTCCGCAGTTGCGATTTCGTAAGCAGTACAGGAATGAAAAACATCCTTAAGCTCTACTCCATATGCACCGATGTTCTGTATCGGTGAAGCCCCAACCGTTCCCGGTATCAGGCTTAAGTTCTCCACGCCGGCAAAACCACTGTTTACACAATAGTTTACAAAATCATTCCATATTACGCCGGCACCAGCCGTTACGATCACATCATCCTTATTAACGACTGATGAAATACCCGGTATGCTAACCTTTACAACTAAACCTTTAAAATCTTTAGTGAACAAAAGATTACTGCCCGCGCCCAAAATCAGAAGCGGCTGCTGTTTAACAATCGGCATAACTAGGAGCTTCTTCAATTCTGTTTCGGTAAAGACCTCCGCAAAGAAATCTGAATTAACTGCAACGCCAAATGTATTATAGGCTTTAAGGGATATATTTTCTTGTAGGATTGACATAAACATATGGATATACTGGGCAAATGTAATTGTTCGCAGCTGTAATAAACATGTTAAAGGCAATATTTAAAAATTTTACCTATTTTTCGGCTAGATTGTTAAAGCGTATTATTTAAAACTTGTATCAAGGAGAATTGTAGTTAGTTTATGGAAAATCAGGATAAAAA
>CAMLDJ010000169.1 GCA_946478755.1 uncultured Pedobacter sp.
CACACATTTCTCACCTGGAGCGATACTTGGAAGTACATACCTTCAGCGATAGCAGGGCTGCATATAGACGCAAGCTTTAATACGGGTGATAACCAATCCGCTACGTTTCTTTGATCGCTGATCATGCCATTGGCTGAAGCCGCCGAGATAAATAATAAATTTCATCTAAAATTCATGAAGCAGCCGTACATTTACTTGAACGCGTTAATTTTAAGCGGGAAATCGCCTTTAGGCTGAGTCCCGCTTATTTTTTTTTTTAGGGCTTTCACTTCAGTTCAATTTGGATGATATTAGCCGGAATCTTATTTTTGGAAGAAATATCAATCTACAACTTATGAACTTACGCTCACTATTCCCTCTACTAGTTGCATTTGTAATTATGACCGGAGGATGCCAGAAAAAAGATTCGTCGGGTAATCCCTGCGACGGTCTGATGAATGAAAGCCCGCCAACCAATATCTTGATCAAGTTTGTGGATAAAGCGACCGGACAAAACCTGATCCTTAGCCAGAATTTGCAGGCCAGCGACATTACTGTCGTCAATACCACTACGGGCAAGCCGTTTGTCAATTGGGCTGTAAGGAATGAAACATCGACTTCTCCCTTAAACGGAACGCTGCAATTTTCGGTCTTCCACGAAACTGCCGGACAATATCCCTATCAGATCAAATTGGGGAGCTTTGGAACGGCCACACTGACTTATACCGTTTCCAAAACTGCGACTGATAATCCGTGCAAACCAGAAGCCTATCCGATCAGTGAGATCCGGATCGCTGACCATCCGTTTACGCCTTTTACCCACGAGGGTAAGAGCTATCCGAATATCCTGGTGCTGGAACTCTGATGGATTAGGGCACAGGTTTAGAAAAACCCGGCGAATCAAAAGATTGCCGGGTTTTTGCATTAGCTAATTTTAATACTCAGTCTTTTGATGGTTTGCCATCCAGCCTTATCTGTAAGCCGGATCATGAAGTGGTAATCGCCAGGATCAATGTCTGCAGGTACGTTTATTTCCTGTTGCATGTCATAGGTTTTTAAATTTTCTGGTATAGGATAGCTTTGGATTAGCAGGAACGGTTTAAGTGGTGTTTTCACCGGGTCGAGCCCACAGCTTTCTACCTCCGTGCTATGGGCGTGGTGATCAAAGTTATGATGAATATCCAGGCTTACCGATCCCAACACTGTATTATCATTAAGTAGAGCACGAAAGGTAAATTTCTCGCCACGATTCACATGACTGCACTGAACTGGAAAGGAACTGGCCGCATTGATATCGACGACCGGATATTCGGTGTCGATTTCCTGTACATTGTCTTTTTTACAGGCTCCTGCCAGAACCGAAATCGTTAAGCAGAAATAAAGGAGTTGTTTTTTCATCAGATTAAATTATTGTTAAACGGGAAAAAAAGCTTTACGCTAAGGTGCTAAAGCGAGTTAAGGTTTGTCGAAGTGTGTTTCAAAATCGTTCTCTTTTCCGCTTTGATCAACAATTCTTAGGTCGACATGATAATGGCCTTTGGGCGCTGCGGCAATATCCATGTGCTTGTGAAGATTATAGGTGGTTTGCCCGACCATAGCGCCGTCTGTATAGCTTACTTCCTTTTCCCATCCGGAGCCATGTATTTCCAATACGATCTCCGCTATTTTATTCGGAACGGTGATCACAGCTTCTACATGCAGGTCGTTTCCGGCAGCATTAAGACCGACTTCAAAATTTGATACCGAAGGCATTGTAGGATCGGCAATAACCTGCAGCTCAAATTCTGTTTCGGTTACCTGTCCAGTTTGATCGGTCACCTTCAGATGTCCATGGTATTCCCCAAGGGCTGCATCGGCGGGGACATCAATATGTTTGTGAAATTGTGCATTTTTGAGTCCGGAAAATCCCTCAGTATAGGTAGTGTTTACTTCCCAGCCACTGCCACTCTCCGGGTGGATTTCTAACACCACCGCTTTTATATTGCCGGGCGCGATAATTTCAGCCTCAATGTGCAGGTCATTGCCCGGGTGGGCGACCTTGCTGTTGCTTGTTCCTACTTCAAGCCCTTCAATGGAGGGTTTCGGCGTTTCCTGCTTGTCTTTTTTACATGCAGTAAAGGTGGCAATCAGTAGCAGGAATGCTAACATAACTTTTGTCGTTTTCATAATTTTTAAGTGTTTCTGTGTTAATATTTGTTTAATTGTTTGTTTTATTGACGTGTCGAATGAATCATAAAAGGCACTTTGAGTAATAGGATGATGTTTCTTGCGGCTTCCGGCAGCTCGATGAGCCGGTAGAAACTAGTATGATTCAGGTATCGGGTATTGAACAGGTTTTGTGCCTGCAGACTAATTGTAACAGGCTGATGATTTAAGCGAATTTCGGCTCCGGTCTGTATATTGACGACGCCATAGCCAGGCGTTTTCTTTTCAGGCGGCACAATGTTATTTTGCGCGGCAGTAATGCGGTAATCAACTGACAGATAGGTGCTAGTGAAATTGCTGTTCAGAGAAGGAGACCAGCTCAGGTTCATCAGGAGGGAAGCGGGTGGTGAAAAGGGGAGTGTATATCCCTTTTTGTCGCCCGAGAGCTGTTTGGAATACAAGTATTCGCCAAGCAGTTCGGTACTCAGGGCTTTCATGATCCGATATTTTAACTGGATTTCCCCACCGTAGCGCATTACCTGGCTTTGCGCATATTGAAAAACCTGATTGCCGGCGCCATAGAAATAATCGTGTTCGGCAGTGGGGTTGAGATAGATGTAATTGGGGAAATAGTTATAAAAAGGACTGAGCTGTACGGACCACTTTTCGGTACCCCAGCCCAGGGTCAGATCGGCCTGATACGATTGTTCAGAATTTAACGAGGGGTTGCCACGCTCATAACTGAAATAATGATAGTTGACTCCGTTGGCCGACAATTCCTTGGCAATGGGCATTCGGAAACTTTTGCCAACATTGGCTTTCAGACTGAAAGGGCCCGGGGACAAATAGTTGATGCCAGCCGACCACACAAGGGTATTGAAAGTCCGCGTCAGATTGTTCGCCCGGATGAGCTTTTGCCCTTCGGTTTGGAACCAGTCTGTGTACCGGAACATGCGGAGCCTGCCGTGATCATAACGCAGGGCTGCGTGAACCAAGACCTGATCACTTAGCTTAAACTTATCGTACAGAAAAATTCCTGCTGTAGATTGCTTAAAGGAGGGCACCAGGAAGCTCCAGCCGTTGATGTGGTTATTTTGATACTCGCCATTAAGACCAAGGATGAGTTCATGACGGTTCAATTGCAACCGGTCGCGAACATTCAGCGAATAAACCTGCTTGTCAAACTGGCGTTCCAGGTTTGAAGGAGTGCGCATAGCATCCGGGTATAGCGCGGGCATATAGCCATGGTTGACATACTGGCTGAACTCCTGCCGGAAATTATGCTGATAACCAAAATCGGCCTGCAGCAAGTGACTGCCAGTATGGTAGTGGCTGCGATTGACGAGCTTAAAGTGGTTAACCTCCTGGCTGGGCAGTTGCACATCACGAGCAGAATGGTCATGCAATAAAGTGTCGACCCTACGCGGCTCCAGGCCATGTGCATTGGCGAAAAAGCCGCTGCGCGTATGGACATTCGACACATAAAACAGGGATCGGAAGCGATCCGTAATGTAGCCGGTATTGAAATGAACACCGGTCTCGCGCCCCGCTGTATTCCTCAAATATTGTTTATGGAGCTTTACCGCATAATCATATACATAAACCGTATCTGTTGGTACCCGGTAATCGCTGTAATTTAGATATGTGATCCGCGAGTCAAAGAACCAGTTTTGTTTACGGCCGAAGAAGTTGAGCGAGCTGCCGTAAAGGTTGTTGTTCGTTTTTCCAATGAGTTCAATCGATCCGCCAAGTGTTTGAGCTGCCGGTAAAAGACCGGGTTTTACATTGATAGCACCTCCGATGGCATCCGATCCATATATAAAGGATGCGGCCCCTTTTAGAAGTTCGGCTTCGCCAGCGGCAAATTGATCGAGTTCCAAACCGTGATCGGCTCCCCATTGCTGTCCTTCGTGTTTGATGCCCTTGTCTGTCACTACCACCCGGTTGAAGCCCATTCCACGTATCAGTGGTTTAGATTGACCGGATCCGATGCCAATTGTCTTGATACCGGGCAGCCGCGATAGGGTATGCATCAGACTACCGCCAAGGTTGCGTTCCATGAATGTTTTATCTGCCACCTCTATATTTAATGATGCTGTTTGCTTGCGCGTATCTGCATAGCGGTCTTGCACCATCACCTCTGCCAGTTCATGACTAGCCGGATGTAAAATGATCGTGATGGATTTGGGTGTTCCTGTCACATTAAATAAGCGGGTCTCTGCTTTGAAGCCGACATGGGAGGCCGTTAACTGATAGGGACCGCCCTGTGGCAGGAGGAAGCTGAATCTCCCGACTGAGTCGGTGCTCGTTGTTTGTCTGTCTTCCAATAAAACAATATGGACGTTGGGCAATGGCTCACCATTATGGTTCAGAACCCTTCCAATTAGCCGATAGGATTGTGCAAAGGCAAGTTGCCCAACACTAAGAGCATTGATCAACAGGAAAATAACACAGGTTTTTAAGCTATAAGATGAGGTAAAAAAACAGCTTTTCGAAGGATAGACTTTTCGATACAAAATAAATAAATTACGATGCCCGCAGAGGCACATTAAACTGAACTTTGGAATTAATGATGAATTTACACCGGCAGGAAGTCGGTTTAACGTGTAGAAAGCGCTTGTGGTAGAATCAGAGTATTAGCCAGGCAAAGGAATATAAAATGCATACTGATACTCATTTATGACATTCAAATCTTTGCGGAAATATTAAGAATCTATTAAATAGCGAAGCGCTTAGCAGCTGACGGGAGGGGGGGCTTTGTTAGTAAAGCCATGTGAAGCGCATTTGTAAATACCGGCAGAAGTTTCCCGTTGCAACGTGATGGCTTCAGGTATCCTGATTAGCAGGAGAGGGGAATAGACGAGTGGAGTGGAATGCACCTGTTTATGGGCGATATACTCACAGATCACACACTTGTCCGTCGTGTGGACATATTCGGTATGATCGCCCTGATCTATCAATGAGGCATCGTTGTGCGCGTGAAGAATCTGAACACTCCAACTGGCAATGAAGACAAAGGCCAGCAACAGCGATAGGATTGCCCTAAGCTTTTGTGGTTGATATCTTGTCTTTAAATGCAACATTGATGCAAATGTAAATATTTATGACGAATGAAATGTATTATTTTAGAAAAAAAGAAAAAATAGATTCGGCAAATGAAGGTGTGCTCGTATAGAGTGAAGTTTTCTGTGGAAAACAAAACCATTGGCGAGCTGTTGAATACACAATGTGTATATAAAACCTTTGAGATGAATGATCCTTTATATGGGAAATCTCCGGAAGGACTTTTAAATTTCCGGATATGAGTGATGTCTTTAAAAAAAGAAGCCGGTTCAAATTTGAATTTGAGCCAGCTTCTAAACTTATGTAACCCTATTTGCTGAACTCGAAGCTGAATTCGTTTCGTGCATCCGATTTCCAGGCGTGTTCCTGTGTGGTGGGCGAAATGCCGAACAATGGGGAAAATGTTTTGACCTTAACGGTTTTGTTGTCCGGAAGGAATTCCAATATTCTGATCCAGCCATCTCCACCGTTACCGTAGCGATGACCTCCGCCCATCGACTGAGCATCGAACAGGATCTGGTGTACGTTTTTGCCAGCTTTATTTTTATCCAGTTTATAGCCTTCTCCGGAGATATGGCCGCACAAAACCATTTCGATATTCGAGCTGGGCTCGATTAGTTTTTGCCAGATTTGTTCGCCATTATTTGAAAATGGCAAGGTTACCCTAGGTCCTTTTTGAATCTGATTATTGACAGAATAAGGATCATAAATAAACCATTTGTTTTCACCGGTGGTGCGCTGGTCCTTCGCATTCAGGTAAGCATGGGTGGTCAGTACGATACGATGATTTTTATATTGTTCCATTTTCGCAATTCGCTTCGCCCAGGATATGACGGTATCTCTCGGTGCATATTCTATCGTCATGAACAAATAATCTTTCCCATTGAGTGATTTCAACTCATAGGCCGAATTCTCTAAGGTAGGTATGCCATCCTCATTGGTGCTGTTCTGTACAATGCTTTTCCTGTTCTTCCAGTTCTTATCAATTGGAAAAAACTCGGCATAACGGGAACGTCGCTTAACCTTATCGTCGATGCTATAGTCGTGGTTGCCGGTTGCGGCAATGTAAGGAACTTTGCCATCTAATCGGGAAAAGGATTTAGACACGGCTTCCCATTGCCTTTGGGCCGACTGGTCGCCGTCGTGTCCCTGATTAATGATGTCGTTTTGCTCCACCAGATCACCTACACAAACGACCATTTTAATGTTCAATGTATCGATATGGTCTTCAATCCAGCTCATCATCAGGTCAAGGATTGGCTGGTTGCGATTGTACTTCACATAGTTCTGCAGGTCGGGTATCATAATCACCGACCAGGAGTCTTTATGTTCCAGCGCTGGCCTCTTAAATTTGGCTTGTGAAAAACCGGTCTGATAACCTGATAAGAGGCAAAGAAGAGTAAAATAAAATAATCTATTCATCCTGCTTTGATTAATAGCCATGGTTTTGTATCAATTTCGGGTTGGCTACAATTTCTGCTGCGGGGATAGGCCAGTATTCGTCTTTATCGATCTTGTAAACCACATTTTGTGTACCGAAAGATTTGATGGCTTCGGCATGGTTGTATTTCGGTGTATAGTTTTCATCAAAGCTGAGCAGCGCACTGGCAGTCCATGGTTTTGCCGCACGGTTTAGGTACAGGTATCCGTTCATAATATCCTCACCAATCTCCCAACGACGGAGATCGTACCAGCGCAGGCCGTCGTTCGCCAGTTCGATCTTACGCTCGTAGCGCAGCGCCTTTCGCAATTCTGGTTGGGTTAGCGGCCTCGGCAAATTTGGCATTTTGGCACGGAGACGAATTTCGTCGATGGCATCATAGGTGCTGTCATCGATGTCATTGGCCTCAATTTTCGCTTCTGCGTAAATTAATAGCAGCTCGGCATAACGGAATATCCCTACATTGAGGTCACTTTGCCCATTTACAGAGGTGCTGTTGAAATCAGCAATGTCCACATGCTTGCGCCATAAATAACCGCTGTATGAACGGGCCGAATTGGTTAGGTCGGTATTGGTTATGCTGGACGGGCTGCTGGCGGTTCCGTTAATTATCGGCCAGTAATTGGCTATGGTTGGGAAGCTGGTATTCATCTCGAATTGATAGCCCATAAAACGTGAATGAGGTCTAACGCAGTACATATCCAATCTTGGGTCTCTGTTTGCATAGGGTTTACTGGCATCATATAGCGGTGATTCGGTGATAGGCAAACCGTCTGAAGCCTGGAAGGAGTCGATGAAATCCTGTGTAGGCCCCCAGTAGGCTACACCTCTTCCCAGGCGGGAAGCAGAATAATATTGCTGATTATGAACATTGCCTGGAATATTCTGATTGTATTCCATTACCCAGACCCATTCTTTACTGGTTCGGAAGCCGTCATGGCCAAATATATTAGTCACATTCGGTTCGCCGGCAAGATGGTCTTTGCCTGCAAAAGCGATTGTGGAATTAAATTGTGTAAGCGTATGCACACCTTGCGAGAGGGTAATGGCGGTTTTGGCAGCAGCAGCAGCTACCGGATATTGTTTGCTGTATAAAGCCAGGCGTGCTTTAAGCATGTAAGCCGCAACGCGGCTGGCACGTACGTGGCCGGTGCCGGCCTGAGATACAGGTAAAGCCTCAGCAATGGCAGTCATTTCGTCTATGATCCATTGCTGGATCTCCGCTTTTGGAGTTTGCGGAATATCAGCGTTTCCCAGGATAAGTGCCGCTTTCAGTAAGGGCACATCACCATACAATTCGATCAGCTGTGAATAGGCGTAGGCTCGTATAAAACGTAATTCCGCTTCAATTTGGTTGTATTTGGCTTCTGCAGCAGTGCCTTTTAAAGACTGCAAATTGTCCAGTACCAGGTGTACCCTTGCAATGGTCTTGTAATGCGCAGCCCAAGGTTTGATGGCGAGGGGATTATCCGTGGTATAGGCACTGGTAATCGCCGGTGTATAGTTGTTCCCGGGGCGTGTATAGCCTACATCAGTGATGTTGTCGATCACGTGAATGAGTGGAGTGCTGCTGGCATCCAGTAGGGTCAATGCTTTATAGGCGCCAAGAAGCCCGAATTCGGCTTCTTCAATATTTGCAGGGAATGTACCTGTAACAGGGCCATTTTTGGAGACTCTGTCCAACTTACACGAGGTTACAATAAGGCATACGAGCAGTCCGATTCCGTATATTTTTTTTGCAAGAATATTCATTTTTTAAAATTTTAAGTCAATACCAAATGTATACACCTTTACTTGTGGATAGTAATTGCCACCTCCAAGAGCGACACCTTCGCCCGCGCCGGCGTCGTAGTTAACTTCCGGGTCATAGCCTTCGTAAAAATTTGTTTTAGTAAATAGGTTCTGACCGTTTACATAAATATAAGCACTGGCAATTTTTAAACCGGATAACAGGTTTTTCGGAAGCTCATATCCCAATTGCACATTTTTTAACCGCATGTAGGCAGCGCTCCGCATCCAGAATGTGGAGTTCTGCGGATTATTTGTAGAGGCAATGGATAAACGCGGCAATATGGCATCCGTATTCTGTGGCGTCCAATAGTCCAGCTGCCAGGGTTTGATGGAGCTTACATTGACTGTAGGTATTACATAGTGGGAGTTGAGGTAGCCATCTACTTTACCTACACCTTGCAGGAAGCCACTTAATTTAAAGCCTTTATAGCCAAGATCCAGATTTGCACCATAAGTGTAGCGTGGAATGGTACTTCCGATGATGGTTTTGTCGGCATCGTTCACACGGCCATCCCCAATTGGGTTTCCATTGGCATCAAAAGCACCCGCAAAATCCTTGTAACGGATGTCTCCGGGTTGCAGAGTCCCAAACTGGATGGGACCTTGGGTGATCTCTTCCTTCGGTTTGGAATATCCATCGGCTAGATAACCATAAATGGAGTTGACTGCATAGCCTTCCTGTTGGCGTAAAAACGTGCCTTCAAAAGTATCCCGCATATCGATGATTCTGTTTTTAACATCGGAAAGGTTAAACCCTATACCAAGTTTGAAACCATTGTTAAATTTGTTGTCGTAACGGGCTGATAATTCCCAGCCCTTATTGCTTACTGTTCCGGCATTCTGAAAAGGAGGGGCCAATCCGTATGGTTGTGAGATATACAATTTCATCAAAATGCCATCGGTGGTTTTACTGTACCAGTCAAAGGTGAAGGAGAATTTGTTGAACAACACTGCATCCAATCCGAGACCAGACATGGTGGTTTCTTCCCATATCAGATCGGGATTTGCCATGACATTTTGGGTAAGTACCGGTGAAATATTGCCACCCATCGAGATGCTTCCCCCTTCTAATTCGGAAGCAAAAGGGTAATAAGATGTACCGATATTCTGGTTGCCCAGTTTACCCCATGAAGCGCGGAACTTTAACTGGTTAACCTTGTTCCGTAATCCTTCCATAAAAGCTTCCTCACTTACTCTCCAGCCCGCTGAAAAGGACGGAAACATTGCCCACTGATTGTTGCCGGTAAAACGCGAACTACCATCGTAGCGGATATTGGCTTCAAACAGGTATCGGTCTTTGAAAGCATAATTGAACCTTCCGAAAGTCGACACCAATAGCCATTCCTGAACTGAACCCTCGTTGTTCTTTGTTTCATTGTTGCCCCCCGCATCCAGCACTTCATAGTTGGTATAGATGTAATCTCTCCGGGAGCCCATCAGGTATTTCTCATTATAGGATTCGCGCGAGGCACCCCCCATTAATTTAAAATCATGATCGCCAAACTTTTTTTCGGCAGTAGCGGTCAGGAAATAATTGCCATACAATTTACGTCGGGCATTTTCTTGTAATTCAGTGATATTGGCCGCGCCCGCAACAGATCCATCATCGTTATAAGTTTCAACACGTTTGGTAAAGGTATGACCGTTAAAGGTTTCGTAGCGGGGGGCAATTGTACCAACCAGGTTCAGCCATTCCACAGGTTTGTAGTTTAAAGAAAGGTTTCCGTAAAACTCTAAATTATTGTTTTTGCGGTTTCCACCTTCTTCAATAAAAGCAACCGGGTTGTTGGTTACCCAACCCTCACTCCAGAGCCCATTGCGACGGATAGGGATAATTGTGGGCATACGGCCTAAATAGCTCCAGATGGTACCTTCACTGGCAATTTGCAGGCGGTCTCTATTGGTTACCGCCAGGTCTAGCTTGATATTGAATTTTTCACCTGGCCTGATGTCCATGTTGTTTCTGAAGGTGTACCTTTTAAGGCCAGTATTGTCGATCACACCATTTTGTGTGGCATAACTGAATGATGGGGCTACGCGTATAATGCCTGTATTGGCTGAAAGCCCTAAAAAGTGGTTTTGAGTAAAACCTGAGCCTTGAAGGATAGCATCCTGCCAGTCGAAATTACTCGGATCGGCTTCATATAGTTTTCTGAAGGCTTCTATATCATTCTCGCTATAGAGGGGAGTGGTGCTTCCATCATTAGCACTTGCCTCGTTGAACACCCTCATATAGGTAAAACCATCCGTAACTTCAGGAATGGCAGTTGGTTTTTGAAAACCCGTATAGCCCTTATAATCCACTGTTAATTTGTCCTTTCCACGTTTGGTGGTGATCAAAATAACACCATTAGCTGCACGCGAGCCATAAATAGCGGCTGAGGCGGCATCCTTTAGTACGGTAATGTTTTCCACCAGATTATAATCAATATTGTCTATGGAACCTGCCACACCATCAATTATAACAAAAGGCGAACTGTCTGAACCGCCGAAGGAGTTGATACCCCGAATACGAATCTGCCCAGCATCTCCTCCGGGAGAGCCTGTCTGCTGGGTAACGGTTACGCCCGGTGCTAAACCCTGCAAGGCGGCCGATGTTGAAAGATTGGGTCTGCGTTCCAGCTGTCCGCTTTCGATCACCGAAACGGAGCCGGTCATATTGCCCTTCCTTTGTGTGCCGTATCCAACAACAACAACCTCATTCAGGTCGTTCTGATCGCCGCTCATGACCACATTCAACTGAGATTGCCCTGACAGTGTTTTTTCTACCTTGGTATAGCCAATAAGGGAAAAAACAAGGACATCGCCTTCTTTTGCGTTCACTTCATATGCGCCGTTCTGATTGGAACTGCTTATCGGAGTGGAAGTCGATTTCAGGCTAATCGTTACTCCTGGTAGAGCTCCTCCTTTAGCGTCACTGATCTTTCCACTTACTTTTTTGGTTTGCTGTGCTGTCGCAATTCCCCAGGGGATCAGGCACAAGAGAAAAATAAAACGTAGTTTTTTGTTCATTACATCTGGTGTTA
>CAMLDJ010000170.1 GCA_946478755.1 uncultured Pedobacter sp.
CTCCGGGAGTGGGTAAAACTTCGCTTGGAAAATCGATCGCCAAAGCGCTGAACCGCAAATATGTACGCATGGCCCTGGGCGGGATATGAGATGAAGCAGAAATCCGCGGACACAGAAAAACCTATATCGGCGCAATGCCAGGCCGTATCATTCAGTCGATCAAAAAAGCGGGAGCGTCTAATCCTGTATTTGTACTGGACGAGATCGATAAAGTAGGATCAGATTTTAGGGGCGATCCCTCATCTGCCTTGCTTGAGGTATTGGACCCGGAACAAAACAGCGCATTTAATGACCATTATATAGAAACAGATTATAACCTGTCCAATGTTTTGTTCATTGCCACTGCCAATTCACTAAGTTCCATTCATCCGGCCTTGTTAGACCGAATGGAGATTATTGAGGTAAACGGTTACACGATTGAAGAGAAGATAGAGATCGCTAAAAAATATTTGTTACCGAAGCAGAAAGAGCAACACGGCATAAAAACCAAAGACATCAATTTAAAGAATCCTTTAATAGAGAAAGTAATTGAAGATTATACCCGCGAATCGGGAGTTCGGGGCCTGGAGAAAAAAATCGGTTCTTTGGTACGTGGGGTGGCCACAAAGATAGCTATGGAGGAAACCTATGATCCTAACCTTACTCAGGACGACGTGGAGCGCATTTTAGGTGCGCCATTGTACGATAAAGACCTGTACGAAGGGAACGAGGTTGCTGGCGTAGTTACAGGGCTGGCCTGGACACAAGTAGGCGGCGACATCCTGTTTATTGAGGCCAGCTTAAGTCCTGGCAAAGGAAAACTGACGTTAACCGGAAACCTCGGCGAGGTGATGAAAGAATCAGCGATTATTGCACTTGCTTATTTGCGGGCTCATGCAGACCTTTTTGACATCAACTATTCACTGTTTGATCAGTGGGATGTTCACGTCCATGTGCCTGCAGGCGCTACGCCTAAAGATGGCCCTTCCGCAGGTATTACCATGTTAACGGCCCTGACTTCAGCCTTCACACAACGAAAAGTAAAATCCAACCTGGCCATGACTGGTGAGATCACGCTGAGAGGTAAGGTATTGCCTGTTGGTGGCATAAAAGAAAAGATTCTTGCTGCTAAACGCGCCAACATAAAGGATGTTATTTTATGCAAATCAAACCGTAAGGACATTCTGGAGATCAAAGAAAGTTACATCAAGGATCTGAAGTTTCATTACGTGACCGAAATGAAAGAGGTAATTGAGCTGGCCCTAACAAAGGAAAAGGTAAAAAACCCTCAAGACCTGAGTGTCAAAACACTGTTGCCTACTGCAAATTAAACAGGAAAAGACGGATAAATATTGATTCAAAAGCGTTCGGCAGTGCTGAACGCTTTTTCTTTTTAAAACTCAGGCTAAATCTGATAACTTTACGTCGTAAATCAACAAATAACGGATGAAACAACTGCTTCTTGCCCTAACTATTATCTCCCTACTGACCATCAATGTTTATGGGCAGAATTATAAAAATGAATTTGGCTTCCGGAGCGACAATGATTCCTATCTGGCCCAGGGTTCGGACAGGTATTATACCAATGGTTTATTTATCCATTTCAGAAGGGCGCTAAATCAGCAGCACTTAAAAGAAGGACTGGAAAAAAAGACTTATGAAATTACTGCCGGCCAGGAAATATATAATCCATACTCAGGTTCTGCCGCCGATCCGGCGAAGCATGATCGGCCTTTTGCGGGTTACCTATATGCCGGTGGAGCATTGAGCTGGTATTACAGCAATGAAAGCATTTTAAAGACCAGTGCAAAAATAGGGACTACCGGTCCTGCTTCCCTTGCAGAAGATGGGCAGGAATTGCTGCACAATACAATTGGTTTTTATGAGCTGGAGGGTTGGGATTACCAGATAAAAAATGCTCTGGCCGTAAATCTTTCTGCACAATACACCAGGTTACTCCACCGTTCGTCAAACCATGCAACAGATTTTTCTTTTGAGGGCTATGCCAATGCTGGAACAACATTTAGTGGTGCCGGTGCGGGGATTTTATTCAGGGCGGGCGGACTTAATCAGCTTTTTAATTCTGCTTATACCAATGCAGTTATCGGCAATAACCAGAAAACAAAAAGCCTGGTAAAAAGAGAGGTTTTCTTTTATGCCAAACCTCAACTAAACTTTGTAGCCTACGATGCAACGATCCAGGGCAGCATGTTTAACAACGACGACCCGGTTACCTTTGGCGTAAAGCCGATTGTATTTGCCCAGCAAATTGGCTTTAACTATAGTTCACAGCGATTTACTTTTGATTTTGGAATGCTGTTCAAAACTAAAGAGGTAAAAAGTAGCGCTAAAGCACACCAGTATGGCACGATCAGCATGTTTTACCGGTTTAACTAGCAATATGCCTGGAGTTAAGCTAATCCAGCTGAGGGCGTTTTCTTGATTCCTTTTTGACAGCCACAGATTGTTTATCAGCCAGACGTTTTCTGATCACTGCTTTAGGAACTTTCGTTGGTTTTCTTTTTTTGGGGACATGCAAAGCAGATTTAAGCAGTGTGATGAGCTTAGCAATGGTCTTTTCCTTATTTAATAACTGGCTTCTGTCTTCCTGGGATACGATATGAAGGTCGCCTTCCTGGTCTAAACGTCCTGCAAGTCTTTCTGTTAACAATCCCCGTTCTTCATCAGTTAAAAAAGCTGCTGTCGCCGGATTAAAGATCAGCTCTACTTTACTAGAGACCTTATTTACGTTCTGACCACCCTTGCCCCCACTGCGTGAGGTTTTAAATGTAACTGCCTTAATTATTTCTTCTCTACCCGGTACCATGCTGCAAAAGTAGCATTTAAATCCCAGCTAAAAGGAAGAGCGCTGACCAATCCACTGATGTAAGCTTAATTAAAATTTCCTATAAAATATTAACTTTGCCTGCCTATGAGAAAAAATCTCGTTATAGCTATAGACGGCTATTCATCTTGCGGAAAAAGTACATTAGCTAAGGCACTGGCTAAAAAATTAGGCTTTATTTATATCGACAGTGGTGCCATGTACCGTGCAGTAACTTTATATTTTATCCGCAACAAGGTCGACGTGAATGACCCCCAGGCGGTAACAGATGCACTTCAGCATATAGAGCTCAACTTTCACTCCCGCGATTATCAGTCACACATCACCCTGAATGGGGAAGAAGTATCTGACGAGATCAGGCAGATGCCGGTGTCTGAGTCCGTGAGCGAGGTTTCGGCCAACAAACAAGTGCGTCGCGAGATGGTGAAACAACAACAGCGTATGGGAAAATCAAAGAATATCGTAATGGATGGACGCGATATAGGAACAACCGTATTTGAAGATGCGCAGGTGAAATTTTTCATGACTGCGGACCCTAAGATCAGGGCAGAAAGACGGTTTAAAGAGCTGCAAGCTAAAGGTGATACCGCGATCAGTCTGGAAGATGTTTTTGAAAACCTGGCCCATAGGGATTATGCAGATACCACCAGAAAGGAAAGTCCGCTGACACGCGCAGAAGACGCAGTCATTCTGGACAACACCGATCTTACCGAATCGGAACAGCTTGCTTTTGCATTGGACATGGTGCACCAGCACCTCCCGTAATACTTTTCCAATCGATTCCATATTTCTAATTCAGTTTTTCTGCAAATATTTGGTTACAATTAACCACGACATCCAAACATTACAATTCCATGGTTTAACTGAAATCTATGATTAATACTTTTGTTTAACAATTTTGTCAAACTCAAGTAATGACCTCAAGAGATACCGGTACAGAGCAGTTAATTAAGGATACAGCCAAGCAGTTGTTTTTTGCCGAAGGCAAATTACACGCTACGACCCAGGAGATTGCAGATGCCGCAGGTGTAAACCGTACACTTGTTAATTATTATTTCCGGTCGCGGGATGCGCTGTTCGACCAGGTATTCAACGAGGCGCAGGAAAAGATTGTAAAAATTTTTGATGAGGTGATGGAATCTGACACGCCTTTCAGAGAAAAAATTGCCAATCTGATTGAGGTCTTTCTTAAAGAAGCCATCAACTTCCCCTACCGGGAACTTTTTGTCATCACGCAAATGAACAGGAATGATGTAATCGATGCCAAGCGGGAAAGGGTTAAAAAAGTAAATGCCTTCCTGGCGGAAATTCAAAATGAGATGGACAAGGGCAACATCAAACAAATGAACCCCAGACATTTCTGCATCAATCTTTTCTCGCTGATGGCTTATCCCCTGGTTACTGCACCCCTTTACAAAATTCTCTACGACATGAAGGATAAAGAATATGCTGCATTAATGGAGGAACGAAAGAAACTAATATTTGAATTTATATTCCCTTAAATACATACACCATACCACGCATAATTTATATGAAAACTAGCATCCAATCGCTTTACTTATTACTCCCTATACTGCTGATCATCAGTTCATGCGGAAATAGTGACCCTAAAAAAGGCGCCGCAGCTTCCGATCAGGTACAGGCTTACCCTGTTGTTACTGTCACACCTCACTCTACCACGCTCGAAACAGATTATCCTGCTACGCTTGAGGGAATTCAAAACGTAGATATCCGACCTAAAATTGACGGATTTATCGAGAAAATATATGTTGACGAAGGTGCATTAGTAAAAAAGGGCCAGTTACTTTTTAGGATCAGTGCTCCCCAATATGAGCAAGAGGTAAGAACAGCCAGTGCAGCGATTAGCAGTGCTGAGGCTGACGTAAATGCCGCGCAGCTACAGGTCAATAAAACCAAGCCGCTTGTTGAGAAAGACATCATCAGCAAATATGATCTGGATGCTGCTCAGCTAACTTTGCAAAGCCGCAAAGCGGCATTGGCACAAGCAAGGGCAGCATTGGCAAATGCCAAGATAAATTTAGGTTACACCACCATTACCAGTCCCGTTGATGGGGTGGTAGGTAGTATTCCCTTTAAAGCTGGAAGCCTGGTAAGCAGCAGCAGTACCCAACCCCTAACAACGGTTGCAAATACAGCCAAAGTATATGCTTACTTCTCTATGAACGAAAAGCAGCTATTGGATTTTTCCAATGTCTATAAAGGCAAGACCCTTCATGCACAAATGAAAAATATTCCGGATGTCAGTCTTATTTTGGCTGATGGAAATGTTTATGCACACAACGGCAAAATTGAATCCATTAATGGTCAGATTAATACAAATACAGGCTCAGCAAGCTTAAGGGCTACCTTTCCCAACCCGGTTTCTTTACTAAAGAGTGGTGCTAGTGCCTCGGTCCGGATTCCTCAGCATATAAAGAACGTGATTCTGATCCCGCAAAAGTCAACGATGGACCTCCAGGGCAAAAAATTTGTATACCTGCTGGGTGATTCCTCGAAAATCGTAAATACGGAAATTCAGGTTATGGAAATCAGCAAAGGCAATTTTTATGTAGTAACTGATGGGCTCAAAACCGGCGACAAGATAGTTGTGGAAGGTTTCCAGAGTTTGAAGGACGGGGCTAAAATTAAGCCCCAAGAATTAAGTACCGACTCTGTCTTCGCTGAAATAAAAAAATAAGATCCGCTTACATCCCGGTTTAAGCCGGACGAAATAGAAGATATGTTTAAGAAATTTATAGAAAGGCCGGTTTTATCGACCGTTATATCCATCATCATTGTTATACTCGGCATTTTGGGGCTGATTACCTTGCCCGTATCACAATATCCGGAAATTGCCCCACCAACTGTACAGGTCTCTGCCTCTTATCAGGGGGCCAATGCAGATGTAGTGCTCAGTAGTGTAGTCGTTCCCCTTGAAGAACAGATCAATGGGGTTGAAGACATGACCTACATGACCTCGACGGCCAGCAACGACGGTTCTGCCGTTATTACGGTAAACTTTAAGCTCGGCACAAACCCCGATCTGGCTGCAGTAAACGTGCAGAATGCCGTAGCAAGAGCAACAAGCCTATTACCTGCAGAAGTAACGAGGGCTGGTGTGATTACCGCAAAAAAACAATCCAGTAACGTACTGATCTTTGGTATCTATAGTGACGACCCTTCTTACGATCAGAAGTTTTTGCAAAACTATACCAATATCAACCTTATCCCGCAAATTAAACGGATAACCGGTGTTGGAGATGCCAGATCGTTTGGTCAAATGGATTATACAATGCGCATTTGGCTTAAACCAGAAGTAATGGCCGCTTATGGCCTAGTTCCAAATGATGTCAATCTGGCCCTGGCAGAACAAAATGTGGAAGCCGCTCCCGGACAGTTCGGAGAACAGGGCGATCAATCTTTTCAATATACTTTAAAATATACCGGTCGCCTAAAAACCGAGACAGAATTTAGCAATATCATCATCAGAACCTCCGACAACGGACAGGTCTTGCGGCTTAAAGATGTGGCAAGGATAGAACTCGGAGCCTTAAGCTATGCAAGTTCAATAAATTTCGATGGAAAACCTGCTATGGGTATAGCCATTAACCAAACTGCCGGATCTAATGCAAAGGAAGTAATAGAAAATTCGTTGAAAGTATTGAAAGACGCATCGGCTGACTTCCCTAAAGGCATCCATTATTCCTCTCTTGTAAACGTCAATGACTTCCTGGATGCATCCATAGAAAAAGTAGTCCATACCCTTATCGAGGCATTTATTCTGGTGTTCCTGGTGGTATTTGTCTTCCTGCAGGATTTTCGTTCCACCTTGATCCCGGCAATTAGTGTACCTGTTGCGATTATCGGAACGTTTTTCTTTCTGAACCTATTTGGTTTTACCATAAATCTTTTGACGCTCTTTGCACTTGTCCTTGCTATTGGAATTGTAGTGGATGATGCCATCGTCGTCGTCGAAGCGGTTCATGCCAAACTCGACCACGGATATAAATCTGCAAAAAAAGCAACAGTGGATGCGATGGAAGACATTACAGGCGCT
This sequence comes from uncultured Pedobacter sp., assembly GCA_946478755.1. The sequence continues at coordinate 6,882 of CAMLDJ010000170.1, forward strand.
ATCATTTCCATTACATTGGTCATGGCTGCAGTATTTATCCCCGTAAGTTTTATACAAGGTTCATCGGGTGTGTTTTATAAACAGTTTGGTTTAACCCTGGCCATCGCAATTATACTTTCGGCCATTAATGCCTTGACATTAAGCCCTGCCTTATGTGCTTTATTTTTAAAACCCCACAAAGAGGACCATGAGAAGTCAAAAAATTTACTGGAACGTTTTTATGTTGCGTTCAATACCTCTTTTGACGCGGTAACCAACAGATACAAAAGAGCGGTTGGCTTTCTATCCAGAAAAAAATGGGTTGCTGGTCTGGGTATAGCATTTTTCTTTGTGGTATTAATATGGACGATGAACACTACCCCAAAAGGTTTTGTGCCCAATGAAGATATGGGAACAATCATGTCTGACATTTCATTACCCTTAGGTACTTCTCAGGAACAAACCGCTAAAGTGCTCAAGCAAATTGCTGAAATTGTGAGTACAACCCCTGAGACCAAAAATACATTAACAGTTGTTGGCCGAAGCATGATTAGTGGTAACGGCAGTTCTTATGGTATGGTCATCAGCCGGCTTAAGCCATGGAATGAGCGAAAAAGAGATGTCAAAGCCATTATTGCTGAACTATTTGCGAAAGCGTCAAGTATTAAAGGCGCGAAAATCATCTTCTTTGCCCCTCCTACCATTCAGGGTTTTGGTACCAGCGGCGGTTTCGAATTTCAGTTACAGGACAAAACCGGTGGGGATATTAATAAATTTAACACGATTGGAACCGACTTTCTGGCTGCGTTAAATAAACGTCCTGAGATTCAGTATGCATCCACCTCCTTTAACCCCGGCTTTCCTCAATATCAGATCAACGTAAACGTTGCTAAAGTTAAACAGGCTGGCATTACCGTAACAGATGTTTTAAGTGTTTTACAGGGCTATTATGGTGGTGTATATGCATCAAACTTTAACAAATTCGGAAAACAATTCAGGGTCATGTTTCAGGCCGATGCCAAATACAGGGCCAATCAGCAAAGTTTAACCAATATCTATGTGCGCAACGCCAGCGGAACAATGGCACCAATTTCCGAATTTATTACCTTAAAGAAAGTTTACGGTCCACAGGTGATATCCAGGTTCAACTTATATACTTCAATATCAGTTACCGGCAACCCAAATGCCGGCTACAGCTCAGGAGATGCTTTAAAAGCAGTCCAGGAAGAAGCAGAACTGCACTTACCGACCGGATACGGGTACGAATTTTCAGGTCTGTCACGTGAGGAAATGGCAGGTGGAAATCAAACCATCTTTATCTTTCTGCTCTGCGTAATATTTGTTTATTTCCTGCTGTGCGCGCAATACGAAAGTTATATTTTACCCCTGGCAGTGTTAATTTCACTCCCTGTTGGTTTGGCCGGCGTGTTCATTTTCGACAAAATATTCAAAATTGACAATAACATCTATACACAGATCACCCTAATCATGCTGGTCGGCCTGCTTGCTAAAAATGCAATTTTGATCGTAGAATATGCGATAGACAGAAGGCGGAAAGGTATGGGTATTGTTAATGCAGCAATAGATGGGGCAACAGCAAGGCTTAGACCCATTTTAATGACGTCCTTCGCGTTTATTTTAGGTTTGATGCCCTTAATGCTGTCGACAGGAGTTGGTGCGGCCGGAAACAAATCAATTGGTACCGGTGCTGTAGGTGGTATGCTTATCGGTACAGTATTCGGCATTTTTGTAATCCCTGCATTATTTATCGTGTTCCAGACGCTGGCGGAAAAAGTAAGCAGTAAATCACCTTTTGAAGACGGTGTAATCAAAGAACAAGCCTCGCTCGATTTCCCAGAAGCTGACACCCGCGAACACTAATTTTAGAAAAACATGAACAACAGATATCATAAATATTATTTCATCATCGGATTTTTTGTGCTGACCTTAACGGCCTGCGTAACCAGGAAATATGAACGTCCGGCTTTGAACAGTAACGACTTATACCGCGATCACGCTGCGACAGACAGTACAACTATTGCCGATCTGCCCTGGACAACGCTATTTGCCGATGCAGGACTGCAATCATTGATTCAACAAGGTATAAATGAGAACCTGGATCTGAAACAGGCCATAGAAAGGATTAAAATTGCTGAGGCTACCTTGCTGCAAAGCAGAGCAGCTCTATTACCGAGCCTTACGGGCGACCTCTCGGTAACTGATACCAAGCAGTCTCAAGCCGCGCTTAACTTTCCGCCAGGCGTAAACATTAGAACGGAAACCCAAACTTACAGGGCACAGCTGAGCACCAGCTGGGAAGCGGACATCTGGGGTAAGTTAAGCAGTGCAAAAAGATCGGCTTATGCCTCATTACTGCAGAGCGATGCAGCAAAACGAGCCGTGCAAACCCAGCTGATTGCCAACATCGCCAATGCTTATTATGACCTCCTGGCGCTGGATAAACAATTGTCTATTACCGAGCAAACCATCAAGATCAGGCGTGCTGACGTGGAAACCATGAAATCTTTGAAAGAAGGTGCAGTGGTAAATGGCGCCGCAGTGGTACAAAGCGAGGCCAATTTATATGCGGCAGAGGTTACCCTGCCCGATCTGAGAAGGAGCATCAGGGAGACGGAAAACGCTTTGAGTATCCTTCTGGGAAAAGGCCCGGGAAAGATAGACCGTTCAACATTGGATCAGCAAACGGTATATACTGATCTGCAAACCGGAGTGTCGGCCCAGCTGTTGCAAAATAGGCCTGATGTGCAGGCAGCAGAATTTGCATTTAGATCTGCATTTGAAAACAAAAACGTAGCCAGAGCTTCTTTCTATCCTTCCTTAACTTTAACAGCTAACGGAGGTTTATCCAGCTTAAGCCTTAAAAACTTCTTCGATAATTCTGTGTTCTACAATTTAATTGGTGGCCTTACCCAACCCATTTTTAATAAAGGACAGAATAAGTCACGTTTAAGAACTGCCGAAGCGCAACAGCAAATCGCATTTTTCAGTTTTCAGCAAACGCTGTTAACTGGTGGACAGGAAGTATCGAATGCGCTTTATGCTTATCAGGCTGCAGCAGAAAAAGAAAGTACAAGGGCAAAACAAATCGCTTCGCTAACCAAAGCGGTTGATTTTACCAAAGAATTATTACGCTACAGTTCGGCCACAAACTATACAGATGTACTAACCTCAGAGCAAAGCTTATTGGCTGCCCAGCTGAACGGGATAAATGACAGATTGCAAAAATTGCAGTCGATAGTTAATTTATACCGGGCACTCGGAGGAGGCTGGAAATAATCAACAGTTCTATCTTTTAAAGGCATCGGTCTGCAGTCTGATAGCTGCCTTATAGCTAAGGTATGTTATACGGCTCTTATACGGATGTTGAACGGATACTATACGGATACTGTACGGATACTGTACGGACCAGGCCGTCTGATATCCGTATAGTATCCGATAAAGAGTGGCTTTATACCGGCTAAATATACTATACCTGACCAAGAGCAAGCCGCAAGGAGATTTATCTTTAGCAGCTTGTTTTTTAAACTGGCAATTTTCACTAGCTTCATATATTATCTGATACCGATATGAACATCCTGATTGTTGAAGACGAAAAAACGCTGGGTTTAGAAATGGGCGAATTTTTGGCCAAAGAGGGTTACACCATAGAACATGCCTGGAAAAAATCATCAGCTGGAGAAAAGATCTTTGTAAACACTTATGATTTTATTCTGTTAGATCTGGGACTGCCAGGCGGCGACGGATTTGAATTGTTGCATCAGTTAAAGAAGATCTCCGGACGTGAGGATGCTGTGATCATCCTTACTGCCCGTGGTGATGTTGACGACAGGATTAAAGGTCTGGAAGCCGGAGCTGATGATTACCTGGCTAAACCTTTTTCCCTAACAGAATTGCTTGCCAGAATGCATGCCATCATTCGCCGTAAACATAAACTGGTAACCAACGAGGTGAATGTACATGGCTTTATCCTGGACATTAAAAACCATAAACTGAGCTTTGCGGGGGAAAGGATTGGCTTAACAAACAAAGAGTTTGAGATCTTTAATTACCTGGTATTAAACAAGAACAGGGTAATATCCAGGGTTAACCTTACAGAACATGCCTGGGGAGATATATTAGAAGTAAATTCTGATTCAAACTTTGTGGATGTACATGTCAAGAATCTACGTAAGAAGCTGGCAGGGCATGCCCCAATAGATTGGTTTGAAACCGTAAGGAGTATCGGATACCGGATCAATTTCTAATTTATCTATCTGTTGATAAAAGCGACACTTACATGAAACTACAATTTAAACTCGCTTTATATAATACACTGACCAAAGTTTCCATCATTACTTTGCTGGGAATGGTGATACTGGTCTCCATCAATCACATTTCGGTAAACCATATTCAGCAGCGGCTGTTACAAAAAAAGAGCAGACTGATAGCCAATTTGTCTGACATAGAGCTGAACGATCTTT
>CAMLDJ010000171.1 GCA_946478755.1 uncultured Pedobacter sp.
GTACTTTCGGGGCTGCTATAAAGGGCCGCTTTTCCGACCGACCGGGCAGTTGCGTTGATCAGCGCCAGGCCAGCACTGAGTACTGGGGTAGGTCTGGTCACCGGATTAACAAATGGAAAGGGATCTACGGCGCCCTCGGCCGTATAAATACCAAAATGTAAATGAGGAGGGGTGGTTTTCGCATTCCCTGTATTGCCCATCAGGCCAAGCGTATCTCCCGGAAACACCTGTTGTCCCTCTATGGCCAGCTGTTCATCTAGATGTGCATAATACAAGGTATAGTCTTTACCGCTGGGCCGCATCCATACCACCTTACCACCTAGGTTATTTTCGTTAACCCGTAGCACCAGCCCTTCTGCGACCGCAACCACAGGTGTACGGAAAGGGGCGAATATGTCTATGCCTTCGTGTTTCCGGGTGTTCGCATCCCTGCCTTCGCCAAAATAGCTCTGAACGGCTGGCCTCGCTGATGATTTTACGGGGAAGCCCAAAGAAGGGCCGGAGGTGATCTCAATGGTATATTGTCCGCTTTGCAGCAGTTCGGGCTGCAGCCGCATCAGATAGGTGCCGTTTGCTTTGATCTCCAACTCAAGAGGCTTCCCGGTTGTATCTGCGGAGGCCAGCAATTGGTCGTTGCCATCTTCAGGCCTTTCCCATATATCGACATAGATCCGGAACTGGTCAACCGGCTTCTTGCTTAAGCTCACCCTGAGCTTTTGGCCACGGCTAGCGGTGAACTGATAGCTGGAAACGGGGATTCGTTCGGCTGCAAAATAGCCGCTCTCTTTATAAGGAATGCTGATGCTTAACGCATGCTGGAGGCTGCTGTCGGCTTTGCTGATCCAGGATGCACCTAGTGCAGTTTTATCCAGTCCGGCATTGATCAGCTTCTGCCGGTACGCCTGGTGTGGCGAAACCGGTTTAAAAAGGTTCAAGCCTGATCTGCATGAAAGCAAGGAAGTCAGTAATAGGAGCGCAAAGTATTTCTCCAGGTTAAAGGTAAGGGGATTAAACATAAATGGCAGATTGTCTAGCTCTTAAACAACAGAATCCTCAGGGATGTTTGTTCGGCTGCGGTAGTTTAAAAAAAATGAATTTCTTTTTATCGCTGATATCAGCGCTTATTTATTTAATTTGGCAATCTGCTATTCAGCTTTGAGAAAACATTAAATAAGGTACGAAATTGAGCATTAAGGTAAGCGAATTGTCCAAACATTTTGGCAGGCAAAAAGCAGTAGATGGAATTAGTTTTGAAGCTAAGCCCGGCAGGATATTAGGCTTTTTAGGGCCCAACGGTGCAGGGAAGTCAACTACTATGCGTATGCTTACCGGCTATACCGCGCCTAGCTCCGGCTCGGCCAGTTTATGCGGTTATGATACCCAGGCCCAAAGTCTTGAACTGAGGCGGATCATGGGTTATCTGCCAGAAAACACGCCTTTATATATGGATATGTATGTCAGAGAGTTCCTGCTTTTTGTGGCTGAAACCTATAAATTGAAGGATGCCACTTTGAAAGTGGAGGAAACCATTAAAAGGGTAGGGTTAACTGCAGAGCAGCATAAAAAAATAGGCATGTTGTCTAAAGGATACAAACAAAGGGTCGGGCTGGCGCAGGCCATCATCCACAATCCCGAAGTGTTGATCCTGGATGAGCCTACCTCGGGACTGGATCCGAACCAGTTGTCCGAGATCAGGACCTTGATCAGATCTTTGGGGCAAGACAAGACGGTGATTCTTTCTACGCACATCATGCAGGAGGTTGAAGCCATTTGTGATGATGTGATCATTATTCATAAAGGTAGAATCGTTGCCAATGCTTCCATTGCGGAATTGAAAGATCAGCACGATTCTGTGTCCTTAGAAGAGATCTTTAAAAAGCTGACGTTTAGATAATTAATATATTCATTAGGGTTGGGTTCTTGTCTAAAGTTGTTACATGTTTGGTTTATTTAAATAATAATTTCCCTTTGGGGAAAATAAGCCGTAAACAATTATTGCTTAACGTAAATCAAATAAATTAACGTAAAACAAAAGAAACAAAATGAAAAAATTATTGCTATCATTAATGATGGTAGGTGCAGGTATTGCTGCTTCTGCTCAAACAAGTCCGGTTAAATTTGGTATTAAAGCCGGTGTAACTTTTCCTAAAGCTTCGACAAGTGAAGATACAGAAAGAATGGATATTAAAACCAATACTTCCTTTTATATTGGCGGTACTGCGGATATTCCGGTTGGAGGAATGTTTTCTATTCAGCCAGGTATCACTTTATCCGGTAAAGGTTTTAAAGTAGATGAAAGTGAAATTGTCGATGGTTTTGGCGGTAGCATACTGGCCAAATCAAATGTTTGGTATATTGAGATTCCAGTAAATGCGCTGGTAAATATTCCTGTAGGCGACGGCAAAGTATTTTTGGGTGCTGGTCCATATTATGGTATGGCCATTACCGGAAAGGTTAAAACAAAAGTCTCTTTGACAATGGATGGACAGACCCAATCAGAATCATCAGATGAAGATATAGATTTTGGAAAGGATGGAGACTTGAAACGAGGTGATTTTGGCATTAACTTTTTGGGAGGTTACCAATTGAGTAATGGCTTTAATATCCATGCCGGTTATGGATTGGGATTGAGCAATATTGTTCAGGATTCTGAAGGAGATTTGAAGAATAGAGTATTATCAGTAGGTTTAGGTTTTTCTTTTTAGTCTGATCAAATTATTTTTTTTTAAGCGTCTGTACGGTTTCGGCAGGCGCTTTTTGTTTTAAAAAAAATAATTTGTTTTTATTTTCCTGTAACTATGGCAAAGTTTTTGCGTCTATGGGATAAATCAATTAAAAATTAAACATTTAAAAACATGAAAAAATTATTACTTCTAACAGCAGTTGCAGGTTTATTCGCATTTTCAAATGTAAAAGCCCAGGACAAAGCAATGTCAGGACCTAAATTAGGCGTTGGTGTAGAATTCGGATTTCCAATGGGAGATTTTGGTGATGTTAGTAAATTCGGTGTAGGTGGTTCGTTAACCTATCAGCACCCAATTGCCAATAAACTTAACCTGACCGGTAATGCTGGTTATCTAAGCTTTAAAGCAAAAGATGAATTTGGTGGTGGTACTGCTGGATTCATTCCTGTGAAAGCTGGTTTGAGATATTTTCTTGCGGAAAATATCTTTGTAGGTGGAGAACTTGGTGCCGTATTCGGAACTGAGGATGGAGCAGGAACTGCTTTCGCTTACTCACCAGGTGTGGGAGTTGAGTTTCCTGTTGCTGACAAATCAACTATCGAACTTGGTGGCCGTTACGAAGGATGGTCTAACGATGGAACTTCTTCTTTCATCGGTCTGAGACTGGCCTGGAACTTCGGTTTGTAGTCAATCATGTTCTGTAAAGAATAAAAAGGCCTGTCCGACAATGTCGGACAGGCCTTTTTATTGCGCAAGAAATCCTTGCCCATTTGGGGAAATTTCATGCCGGCACAGCAATTCTCCCTAAATACTGACTATCTGATTGCCTTGACCGGTCGGCCGCCACAAAACCAATATAAGTATCTACTTCTTTTCCACTAAACCTATGGTCAAGTTCGACGGTTTGCGTACCTGCATTTCTAAAGACTCCGTTAAGAATTCTGGTGATGACTTTCTTAGCTTTTACATCGAACACGACCAGCATCGCCTGATCTGATGCGTATTCCCAGGACACATTAGTGACATCCCAGGCAAACTTAATGTGTATTGGATCTTCAAATGTAGCTGTCGGGTTTTCGGCCTGAGGTAAATCGCCACCGCTGACTTTAAACAGGACTGGATCAATGTAATGTCCGGCGTCATCCGACACAAGGGCAACTTTACGGGTATAAGAAACGGCACTTCTAAAACCGCCGGTTTTTGTTCCGTAGTTCTTAAAGCCTACTTTTAAAAAATCTTTTAGCGGATCCAAATACTCCTGCACGATTTTAAATTTTGCCATATTAGCCAATTCGTTTTCAGTAAACTTGGCACGACGGACCGGACGGGCACGTATATAACTATCCTCACCCGACTCATAACCGACAACAGTTCCAACTTTGCCGCTAAATCCGCCTAATATTCCATTTTTAATTCTTCCCATGTTTTCTATTTTTTAAGTGTCTTCTGGAAACTAACAGATCAGGGTTCGACTTGGTTTCGACTGTCACTAAAAGATGACACTGTGGTTACTCGATATTAACCCGCTTTAAACTATATCAGCAATCCTGTTATGACCCTGTTTGCACCCTGTTTAGACCCTGTTTACATATGGTTATTTTCGACTGGTATTTAGCGCCAGAGTGAAGCGTATCCATCCCGTGCTGTTCCTTAAAATTTCTTATGTAATGTGCAATGAATTTTATAATATCGCTGATCCTTAAATATTGACCCGAATGAAGAAATTATTCTCAATAACTGTTGCCTTTTTTTTGATGCTAAACTATGCTGCGGCGCAAACAAAAAACAGGGAGTCTAAACTTGGCCTTGGTGTAGACATGGCTATTCCAACCGGTGCTTATCAGGACCAGGCTGATTATGGTCTTGGATTTTCCTTACTTTACCAGAAGCCCATTGCCGACCATTTAAGTATCATAGGTAATGTCGGTTATTTAAGGTTTCATGGTCCGGCCGTTTACAATGATATTAAATACAAAGAGGGTTACGTCCCGATTAAAACAGGGGCAAGATATTTTATTGCCCGATACTTTTTTGCCACAGCTGAACTGGGCGTAACCATACCTACTGCCAATGGTTACGGAAGCGGAACAGCATTTGCCTATGCCCCGGGTATCGGTGCCTCATTTCCGGTATCTAAAACCGGAACACTTGATATTGGCATCCGTTATGAAAACTGGTCAAGAACTGATGGTACCCGTTCCTTTGGCGGAATCAGGGCGGGATACAACTTTTAGCAGATATTTTTTCTAACTTCGGCGTCATTAATCTGAATGCATGTACGCAGTTTTTAAACGCGAATTATTTAGCCTGTTAAACTCGCTGATGGCTTATATCACCATCGGGATCTTCTTGCTTGCTTTGGGCTTGCTGTTGTGGTTTTTTCCCGATACTTCTATACTGGAATACGGCTATGCAGAGCTGACCGGCTTTTTTACGCTGGCGCCGTTTTTATTTATGTTTTTAATTCCTGCCCTCACCATGCGTTCTTTTGCGGAAGAACGGAGAGAAGGAACTTACATCTTGCTGGCTACCAGACCGCTTACCGACTGGCAGATTATACTGGCAAAATACTGGGCCTGCCTGGTGCTGGTTCTTTTTGCGCTCCTTCCTACGCTGATCTATTATTATGCGATAGTCCGGTTGGGTCTGCCCCAGGGCAATATAGATGGAGGGGCGGTTATCGGGAGTTATATCGGACTGCTGTTGTTAGGTGCCGCCTTCACGGCGATAGGCATTTTTGCCTCGGCGCTTACCAAAAATCAGGTCATTGCTTTTGCTGTTGCCGTATTCATTTGTTTTATTGCCTATCAGGGCCTTGATGCCATGAGCAGCCTATTTACCCTGCAATATCTGGAAACGGTATTGCTGGCTTTGAGCGTCAATGAGCACTACCAGTCGGTAAGCCGTGGCGTACTGGATACCCGCGATCTGGTTTACTTTATCAGTTTTGCGGCATTGTTTTTAGGCCTGACCAGGTTAGTGATCGGAGGCAGAAAATGGTAAGGAACGGCAGAAACTGGCTTAAAGCAGGAATTTTTATTGCTGTATTGATCCTGGTAAATATAGCAGCCCGGTACCTGTACACCAGGATTGATTTTACCAAAGAGGGGCGGTTCACGCTGAGTCCTAAAACGAAATCCATTTTAAAGGAGGCGAAGCATCCCATCAGCATTACTGTTTTTCTGGATGGTGAGCTTCCCGCAGCATTTAAAAGACTCAGAAATGCCACCAGGGACCTGCTAACCGACTACAGGGCTTATGCGGGAAGGGATGTCAAAGTCATATTCGCAGATCCTATTGCCGGATTGTCTGCTGCCGAGCAGGATACCGCCATTCATAACCTGTACCAGGCGGGAATTGAACCGACAACCCTGAACATTAAAAATGACAATGGTTTTGCGCAGAAAACGATTTTCCCTATGGCCATTATTGCAGCTGATGGAAAACGGCTTCCGGTAAAGTTGTTACAGAATATGGATGCCACAGGCAACTATGAAGAAAACATCAACAACTCCATCCAGAATCTGGAATATGTTTTTACTTCCGGTATTCAGAAGGTGCTCAGGGGCGATCACGCGCGTATAGGTTTCACCGAAGGGAATGGAGAGCTGTCTGACGTCTTTCTAAGCGATGCTATAAAAAGCCTTTCTGAAAGTTACGAGGTGGGAAGGGTGAACCTGAACCTGATCGATAGGACAGGCCTGGACAAACTGAAGCTGCTGGTAGTCGCCAAACCGCAAAAGGAGTTTACCGAAGCCGAGAAGTATAAACTCAATTATTTTATGATGAATGGCGGCAGGATCGTCTGGTGTATTGACCAGGTTGGGGCAGATCTGGATAGTTTAAAAGGGCCCGGACAACTGGCCTTTAACCGCAGCCTGAACCTCGACGATATGCTGTTCATGTACGGCGCCAGGGTGAACTATAACCTGCTGGCAGACGCCAATTGCGCGGAGATCCCTTTAGCCATGGGTGGGGCACAGGGACAGATCCAGATGGCACCATGGGTATATTATCCTTTGCTGATGCCTGATACCGCAAGCTACCTGGTCAGGAACATTGATAACATAAAAGGAGAATTTGTCAGTACCGTAGATACCATAGGAATAAAGGGTCTCAGCAAAAGCGTTATTCTGCACAGTTCGGCTTTTAACAAGGTTTTCAATACCCCGAAGATGCTTTCCTTACAAATGGTTGCCGAGCAGCCGGATCCCAGGGACTATGCGAATCCGCCGCAACCCACAGGGGTGTTGCTTGAAGGTAGTTTCCCATCCGTATTTCTGAACCGTGCCCTACCCGCCGGAATAGAGGAGCCATATCCCTTGCCTGCAAGAAGTAAAGCCACTAAAATGATTGTCATTGGTGATGGGGATATCTTCAAAAATCAGGTGAGCAGCAGGGACGGATCTGCATTTCCCCTGGGTTTTGACCGCTATACGCAAAGAAATTTTGGAAATAAGGCACTATTGCTAAATATCGCCGATTACCTGAGCAATGACGATAACTTAATCGCCCTGCGCAATAAAGAGGTTAAAATCAGGTTATTGGATAAAGCGAAATTACGTGCCGAAAAACTGCAGTGGCAGCTGGTCAATGTGCTGTTGCCTTTGGTATTGTTAATATCGTTCGCAATTTTTCAACATTATTACCGTAAACATAAGTATGCAAGGTAATTTTTATATTTTTGAGAACTGACTAGATCATAACTATGAGATTTATTGTATCCACATCAACGCTTTTAAAACATTTGCAAACAGTTAATGGTGCTTCAAGCAGCAGCACTGTTCTGCCTATACTGGAGAATTTTCTGTTTGAGATTAAGGACGGAAATTTAACGATATCTGCTACAGATTTACAGACTAGCATGACCACCTCTTTACCTGTCGAATCTAAAGAAGGCGGTAAAGTTGCCGTACCTGCAAGAATATTATTAGATACCCTGAAAACATTGCCTGATCAGCCGATCTCCTTCAATATTGATGACAGCACTTTCTCTATCGAGATTAGCGCAGGTGATGGTAAGTATAAATTAAGTGGAGAGAATGGCGATGATTTTCCAAAGATACCGGTAGTAGAAAATGCATCTTCGGTAAACCTGCCTGCTTCTGTCTTAACTGAGGCCATTACCAAAACCATTTTTGCGGTAAGCAGTGATGAACTTCGTCCGGCGATGACGGGTGTGTTCTGTCAGCTTTCCGATCAGCACATCACTTTTGTGGCTACTGATGCACACAAACTGGTAAGATACAGACGTATGGACAGTAAAGCAGATAAAAGCTCATCTTTTATATTGCCTAAAAAAGCACTGACCCTGTTAAAAGCGGCTTTGCCATCTACAGATATCAATGTATCGGTCGACTACAATGCGACAAGTGCATTTTTTAAATTTGAAAACATAAACCTGGTTTGTCGTTTAATTGATGAGCGTTATCCGGATTATGAAGCGGTTATTCCAGCTAATAATCCTAACAAATTGGTGATAGACAGGGCTTTATTCCTAAATACCCTACGCAGGGTCGTTATTTTTGCAAACAAAACAACCCATCAGGTAAGGCTAAAGATCAACGGCAGTGAATTAAATATTTCGTCTGAAGATCTGGATTTTGCCAACGAGGCACATGAGCGTTTGAGTTGTCATTATGAAGGTGAAGACCTGGAGATCGGCTTCAACGCAAAGTTCTTAGTAGAGATGCTGAGCAATTTAAGTGGTGAGGAAGTAACCCTGGAACTTTCCACTCCAAACAGGGCTGGCTTGCTTATCCCTCAAACAAATGATGAAAATGAGGACGTCCTGATGCTGGTTATGCCAGTTATGTTAAACAATTACAATTAATTTTTAAACAAAATACATAGAAATGGCTTGGTTTTTGACCAAGCTATTTTGTTTTAATGGAAAAAATTCAATTATGAAATCATCATTTATATTGTCACGAAAAGCCTGGATGGCTTTTGTGATTGCTTGCTCGGGTATACTGCTGCTTTCTTCCTGCAGGAAAAACCGCGATATTGAGCCGGAACCCGTAGGAGAAGCGAAAGTGAGGTATGTAAATACCATTCAGGGCTCAGCCGATCAGGACCTGTATGTGAATGGTACGAAAAAAAGTACCGATGCGGTAGCTTATGGTAGTGCGTCAGCGTACATAACCATTACTTCTGGTCCCAACTCATTTAAGTATTATAATACCGGAACTACAACAGTTAGCGCTGAATCATCAAGTTATAATTTTCCGATCGGTATAAGCGCCACTGTATTTAATTATCAAAATGCCACCGGCGAGTATGGTGTATTTGCTGTGGGGGATGACATGTCCGCCCCGGCTGCCGGCAAAGCAAAAGTCAGGTTTATTTATATCAACAGTTTCGCGGGCACAACTGTACCTGGTACAGTGAAAGTTTCGGTCGTTGGGCAGACAACAGTACTGATCCCGGCGCTGGCGTGGGGAGATGTAACGACAGCTTATGTTGCTGTTGATCCGGGAGCCAAATTCACTTTCACTACTACTGGCACAGCGAGTGCCGAATTAGACGGTGGAATTGTTGCAGGTAAGAATTATACGGTATGGATTGATGGCACTTCAGCTGCCAGCGTAACTGGACACATTATTCTTCAAAACTAATTTTTATACATCCGTATAAAATTATTATGACATTTCTATTCTTAAAAATATCATGGTTATTGCCATGATATTTTTAATTTTGGGGCTTAAATTATAAGAATTTGGAATTTTTTAGTTTTATAGTAGACTTCCTCCTGCATATCGACAAGCACCTGGAAGAGATCATCAGAGATTACAGCACCTGGACTTACGCCATCCTCTTTCTTATTATTTTTGCTGAAACCGGCTTTGTAGTGACCCCTTTTTTACCAGGCGATTCCCTGCTTTTTGCTATGGGCGCGCTGATCGCCGGGGGCAATACCGGCCTGAGCATCTGGGTAATGATGCTGCTGCTCATGGTTGCGGCAGTTTTAGGGAATTCTCTTAACTATAAGCTGGGCAGCTTTTTTGGCGTAAAAGTGTTTAAACCGGAGAATAAGATCCTCAAACTCGAATATTACAACCAGTCGCATATGTTCTTCGAAAAGCATGGCGGCAAAGCCATCATATTCAGCAGGTTCCTGCCTATATTCAGAACAATAGCCCCGTTTGTAGCGGGCGTGGCTAAAATGCCTTTTGGCAGGTTTACCCTGTTCAACATCATTGGTGGGGTGGCATGGATTGCCAGTTTGCTGATGGCGGGATTTTTACTCGGCCAGATTCCGGTGGTGAAGAAGAACTTTGATATCGTGATTGTGGTTATTGCAGTGGTTACTTTCTTCCCTGCTATATTTGCTGCCGTTAAATCCAGGTTTAAGAAAAAAGCGGTCGTCATTATCGAAACCCCTGTAACGGAAGAAGAGAACATCCGTTAGTTTTCGCGTCCGATGATCCGCCCTTTGCGGTAAGCCTTTTCTATGTCTTTTATCGGTACTTCCGTGTCTGTAGCACGTCTGATCATATTTTTTAATATGGGCTGTCCGGCATCAATCCAGGCCGTGTACCAATAGGAGCCTATACTAGATATGGCTGAGCGCATCTGCCGCTCTACCATGTTTTCCATCTCATCATGATAGGCTTTTGAATAGGCCAGGGAATATTGGCGGGTTACCTGGTGGTTTCTCTCGGAAAAACTATATTTTTTGTAGGCAGGAAAGCTGGCATTGAGTTTTGCCTCGAAGCGGAGTACGGTGTCTACCATTTTATGGGTATGCTTTACGATTTTCCAGGCTTCCATCAATGGGCTTTCTATATACCGGGCGGTTCCGACTACATAGTTGTAACGTTTGGCAAACAGTTCGGGCAGCCTGCTTTCCCAAAACGCATGAATACCAGTCTGGTTGGTCAGTTGTCCGTTATGGTTTTGCGTGGTGTGTAGCGGTACATGAGCATCAGCGATGTAGTGGCCAAGATAGGCCGAATAGATCAGGATCTTTAAAGAATCCTTCTCCTTGAAGGCATTCACCAGTTTATAATAGCTCTTCTGGATTTGCCAGGGCAGAATCCCTTGCTGGTTTAGTTTAGACAACCCGTACTTTTTGACGGCATCATCCCATTTATAGGGAATACTGTCTATATGCTTTTCATATAACTCCACATCAAGGTAATGTCTGGCGGCTTCGGCCGTGTCTGCATACCTGCGCTTGTCTGCATCTACCGCATGATCACTCAGGTATTGTATATTGTACTTATAAAACTGATTCATGCCTGCCGGAAGGGTAAATACGGCCAGCCGGTTGATGCGCATATGGGCATAGAAGCCCCATGAACTGCATATCATAAAGATGCTAAGCAGACTTACGGTAATCCATATAGGTTTCATTAGGGTAAGTCTATACAAAACTGGCTGTTGCCTGGTAATTATTCGATACTTTTTCCCTTCATCGCAGAAGAAACGGCTACGTCCATTACCCTTTCGGCAAATG
>CAMLDJ010000172.1 GCA_946478755.1 uncultured Pedobacter sp.
AAAAAATGTCTGTTCAGGAAATTACGTCTAATATTAATAAAGAGGATCAGACGGTTGCAGTAGCAGTAGCCAAGGCACTTCCGCAACTCAATCTGCTGATTGAAAATGTAGTGTTGAGGTTAGAAAATGGAGGGCGGTTGTTTTATTTGGGTGCTGGAAGCGGCGGACGCTTGTCCGTGCTCGATGCAATAGAAATGCCAACTACATACGGTGTAGAGAAGGGCTTAATTGACGTTGTATTGGCTGGAGGAGCGGAACGGCTGATCGAAGCATTAGAAGAAAAAGAAGATGATGTAAATGAAGGATGGCAGGAACTATTGAAAAGAAATATCAGTCCTAAGGATATTGTGATCGGTATTTCTGCCAGTGGAACAACACCATTTGTTTTGGAAGCTTTGAAACAATGCAAGACCAATGGTATAGTCTCGGGATGTATAGTAAGCAATCCTGAAAGCCCGATTGCAAAATATTCAGATTATCCTGTTGAAGTGATTACCGGTCCTGAATTCGTTACCGGAAGTACACGTATGAAATGCGGTACCGCGCAAAAGATGATATTTGATATGATCAGCACAACCACCATGATCCGTTTGGGAAAGGTGGAAGACAACAGAATGGTGAATGTAGCCCTGATCAATGACAAGATCATTGACCGTGCGGTGAAAATGCTCATGATCAAAGCCAATATAGCAGATTATGATGAAGCGAAAACAATCCTGCTGGAACATAAAAGCGTTAAAAAAGCAATGGATTACCTGAACGAAAATTCTCTTTATTGAACCATGATGAAGTTAATA
This sequence comes from uncultured Pedobacter sp., assembly GCA_946478755.1. The sequence continues at coordinate 798 of CAMLDJ010000172.1, forward strand.
TTAGGACTTGGTATAATTTTGAGTTCTGCAACTGTTTGCTTTGGGCAACAACAATACCTGGCAGGTGCTGCTCAGGTAAGCATTGAACCTGATAGTTCCATTTTTTCTTCTGCTTTGGCAGGGTACGGGGTTCCAAGGGAGGGACGCTTTAGCTTGTCGTGGAAAAAAACCGATCAGCAGCAACGATTAATTGCCATTGCCGGGCTGGATGATAAACTGGTTGCTGTGAATGTCAAAAATGAGATACTTTCAGGGATTTCAGAAGGAAATGGGATCAGGTGGACGAAGATGGGTAAAATTAAGGAAGTGCGCACTTTAGCCTCGCTTAATGGGAAATTGTATGCAGTTACAAAAAAGAACAAATTGATTGCAGGAGCTATTAATAGCGCCAGGATTTCGTGGAAAACAATCGATGGCTCGAAGCCATTCACTGCGGTTACAGGTTTTAAGGGGAATTTGTATGCTACGACTCATGATCATCAATTGATGGTTTCAAGCCACATGGAGGGAAAAACATCCTGGCGAAATCTGGGTAATGTTGAAAATATCATCAGTTTGACCGCAGATGACAGGCAGCTGTATGCTGTTAATGAGAGGGATACGCTGTGGTCTTTCAAGCCCGCTTTGAATAGCTTCAGCAGGCAGCAGCTTGGTCGGAACAATTCATTTAATTATAACATTCATGTGAAAAGCCTGGCCGTTGTAAATAACAAGCTTTATGCGGTTTCAAATGATGGTGAGTTGTATTATGGTACACAAACGACCATGAATAATTTGTCTGCCCGTGCTGTGGCCATAAAAAGAACAGAAAAAACAGTTGTACTGGTAGGTGTGGATGTTTGTGGTATGAACTATTCACTTACACAGGATATTAAAGCTGCTGTGTTAAAATCCAGGGGAATTCCAGCTTCAGCGATTCTGATCAATGCATCTCATACTCATTTTGCTCCTGTAACACAGGCCTGGACAACCTGGGGGGCATTTTATCATGTGCCCGATAGCGCTTATTTAAACCATATCGTTAAGAAAAAGATAATTCAGGTCATTGAACAGGCAGTAGACGCCATTTCCCCGTCGGATATATACATAGGAAGAGGAGATACACATATTGGCCACAACAGAAGACCGAACCAAAATCCGGAAAAGCCATACGATACTACGCTCGATGTTATCAAGATTCTCGATCTTGATAAGGCAACGACTACGGTGCTTTTTTCTGCCGGTTGTCATCCTGTATTTAAAAATGAGGACCTGGAGTCTTTTACCCTCAACGCCAATTATCCGGCCGTTAGCAGGCTGCTTGTGGAAGATAAAATGGGTGTAAAACAATCGGTATTTCTACAAGGCTGTGCAGGCGATATCAACCCCGTTTCCACGAGCTATATAGAAACTGGTACGGAACTGGCCGAAGATGTTCTTAAGGTGTTAAAAGCGCCAATGCAAAAAATAGAAGGCGACATCTCTTTTTTTCTTGATTCCATAAGTATTCCGGTTAAGCCTATGTCAGTAGAAGAAGTACGGGAATTTAAAGAAAAGAATACAGTCCTGCCGGGAAATGTAGAAGCAGAAAAGAACGTCAGATGGGCAGATCTTATGCTGGACAGATATGCTAATGGGACAGTCAGAAATACATTGCCAGAGTACGTTCAGACGATTAATATCGGTAAATGGAAATACGTTGGCTTGTCCAGGGAAGCAGTTACAGAATACGGTCCTGCCATACGGGAATTATGGCCGGATCAGATGGTGACCGTCTCAGGTTACTGCAACGATGTGTCCAGCTATCTTCCTAATGGATGGCACATTAAAACCGGGGTCTATGAAGGCAATGCATCCTTTTTTTGGTATGGACAGCCTGGTTTACCACCCACAGATATTTTAACCAGAATAGTCGGAAGTATTAAGGAGAAGAATCGTTAAGTATGGGAATGAATACCACATCTCCGGTAACCGCACAAGGAGGTTATCAGGATAATAACAAGGCAATATTTATTATAGGAGGGTTGTTCTTTGTGTTCGGTTTTGTGACCTGGCTGGGTTCTGTACTTATTCCATATCTCAAATTGGCCTGTGAACTGAGCAATTTCGAGTCTTACCTGGTCACATTTGCTTTCTATATATCTTACCTCATTATGGCATTGCCTGCCGCAGGTATACTTAAAATTACCGGTTACAAAAACGGAATGTTTGCCGGGTTGATCGTGATGTCTATCGGCACACTCCTCTTTATCCCTGCAGCGCTTTCCAGGACGTATGGCTTATTTCTTACGGGACTGTTTGTACAGGGAACCGGGCTGGCTATCTTACAAACCGCTTCTAATCCATATGTAACGATCCTCGGCCCTAAGGAAAGCGCTGTCCGAAGAATGAGTATTATGGGAATCTGCAATGGTATAGCCGGTATAATTGCACCCTTAATTTTGGGGGCAGTCGCATTAAAGGGGACCGATAACATAGAGGCAAGGATTTCTGTAATGAATATAATTCAGAAACAAGAATTTTTGGATGCGCTTGCCCAAAGGGTAATATTGCCCTACATCATTATGGCAATAGTGTTGGCCTTACTGGCAATAGGGGTTTACTTTTCGGGTTTACCCGACATCAATACTGACCAACAAGAGCCTGAGGCAAAGTCTCCGGGGGAAACTAAAACAAGTATTCTGCAATTTCCACATCTGCTGTTAGGGGTATTTACACTTTTTCTCTATGTAGGCGTAGAAGTCATTGCTGCGGACACCATTATCAATTTTGGTAAGTTTCAGGGAATTCCACTGTCGACTGCTAAATTCTTTACCAGTTTCACTTTGTGTGGAATGCTGCTTGGCTATATTTTCGGAATTATTTGTGTACCCAGGTATTTTAGCCAGCGACAGGCCTTAATTACCTCATCTTTCGCTGGCATGGGGCTTGTGCTGCTGGCACTATTCGTAAAAGGTCAATCTGCTGTACTGTTTATTGCGCTCTTAGGCTTGGCAAATTCTTTAATGTGGCCTGCAATATGGCCGCTGGCCATTAACGGTTTAGGCAGGTTTACGAAAACAGGATCTTCTTTACTGGTAATGGCCATTGGTGGAGGAGCCTTACTTCCATTGCTGTATGGGCATTTGGCCGATCTGTTTAATCCGGGGCAGGCTTACTGGATGCTGCTTCCTTGTTACGCATTTATTAGCTTTTATGCTTTAAAGGGGTATAAAACGGGATTAAAATCTCATCAAAATGACAAAAAGTTAAAGGATGAAGGCCTTGTTGTGGAGAGTCAATTGTAATAGCTTATTAAAAAGTATACGAAATAGAATATATTAGCATATGCTTGAACTTAAAAAATTACAAAGAGTAATGTTGTTTCCTACCATTGCTTTCTTCATAGGTTCTTCTGCACTTGCACAGGATAAAGATTCAGTATCTTTTGTCAATGCAACATTTGAAACGAGGAAAATTGCACCCGGTGTAGTTTGGAAAAGCCATCACTTTAATCATGAAGATCTTTTTGGAGCTAACCAAAATGTTAATATACTGGAAGTAAAGCTGCGAAAACGCAATCGTTTTTTTATCGGCTATGAAGAAAAGGAGCTTAGACCCGTTGCGGAATTTGGAGAAAGAAGTGGGGCGACCGCCGGTATTAACGGTTCATTTTTCAATGTAAAAGAAGGAGGCTCTGTAGATTATATCAGATCTGAAGGGAAAACAATAGCGGAAAATAAGCTTTCTGCGACAGGCCGGAGGGATGTAAAACATCAAAAAGCAGCAATACTTATCAATAAAGGGAAAATATCCATCCAAAAATGGGATGGATCGGAAGACTGGGAACAGTGGCTGGAAGGAGAGGATGTCATGCTTACGGGGCCTCTGCTTTTCCTTCAAGGCAAACAGGAACATTTAGATTCTACAACATTTGTGCTTACCCGGCATCCGCGTACGGCAATTGTACGGGCCGGGAACAAAAGAATTTTGCTGATCACTATAGATGGAAGAAATGAAAATTCAGCAGGTATGAGTCTTTTTGAACTCAGCAAAATAATGAGGTGGTTAAACGCCCGGGATGGAATTAATCTCGATGGAGGAGGCTCCACCACGTTTTGGATTAAGGGTCAATCCGACAATGGCGTCATAAATTATCCAACAGATAACAAAAGATGGGATCATAACGGCGCAAGGAAAGTTGCGAATGCCCTATTACTAAAAACCAAAAAAAGATGATGAAAACCTGATGGACTCTTTTTTTATTTAAACCCTTAGCGAACCACGGAACCCCCTGGCTGCATAATAAGACTCTGCACCATTGTGATATAAGAAGACATGGTTGTAACGACGGTCACAAAAGCAGGCGCCGCCGAGTTTTCTGATGTCAGCAGGGGTTTGCACCCAGCTCGATGTTTTTGTATCGAAGTCCCCATGTTGCTGCAGTGCCCGATATTGCTCTTCTGTTAAAATCTCAATGCCCATGGCTGCTGCCATGTCAATAGCACTATTGTTTGGCTTATGTTCTTTTCTCGAGGCTAGCGCCTCACCATCGTAACAAGTACTTCTCCGTCCTTTAGGACTTTCTGCCGAACAATCATAAAAAGTGTACTCGTCCGTTTTTTCATCATAACCGACAACATCCGGTTCACCGCCAGTGCTTTCCATCTCATCGAGTGTCCACAGTTTTTCAGGATTGGCCTCCAGCTTTGCTTGCACTTTTGCCCATGTAAGATCCAGATGTCGGTTTCTGTTTTTTTCAAATCGGATTTCCAATATTTTTAAAAGTGTTTCGCCCTGCTCTGCCAATAGTTCTTTTTTGCTATTCGATTTCATATATCTTATTTAAGTTAGATGGTTGTGGTCATTCATCATCCAATCCCTTTCCGGCAAGGATTTTCTCCAAATATTTTTGAATTCTTGCTGCACGGGTTTTGGGTTGTTTAGCCTGTGAAAAATAAAACAGGTAGGCCCTTTGTCTACCCGGTGTTAAGGACTCAAACGCATGTTTCAGGGTTGGCATCTCATCTAACTTATCCTGAAGTTCTTCCGGTACCGCAAAATCCTCAGTTTTTTTCATGTTGACCTTCAGGCCAGCTTTTTCCACTTCAATGGCTTCATAAATATGCGCTTTAATGACGGGCTCCAGTTTCCTGATCTGCTCAGGATTGACGAACCTTATCTGTCGTGCCGATTGTACATGCGCTGTCTGCTGTATAAGAATGTTGTTCGTGTCCTGCAGCAAGGCACCTTTAAAAAACAAAAGTGCGCAGTAGTCTTTGAACCCGTGTATCAGAATGATATTATTTCCCCTAAGGGTATAACAGGGGTGACGCCATTTCAATTCTTCCATCAGCCCGCAGTCAAGAGCAATCCTTCTAAGCTCCCGATATTCCTTCTGCCACTTGTCGGGCTTGTCAAAAAAGGAATCAACATGTGGATTCATAGCCATTCATATTAGTTAATCGTAGCAGTTTTTCTGTTAAGAGGTCTGAAATACCAGGACACAATGGTCAGGACCAATAACAGTACAGGGCCAAATAATTCAATTGCAGGGTCTCCCACTGCGATATGGGAAACCATCGCTCCTGTCATGGCAAAGAAAAAACCGGCATAGGCCCACTCTTTCACCAAAGCGAATTTAGGAATTAATATGACGATAACGCCTAAAATTTTCCAGACCCCCAATATGGTCAACAAATAGCCGGGGTAACCCAATCGCTCTATGCTTTGAACTTCCTTTTCCACCTTCAGGAACTGCACGGCGCCGGTCGACATCATTCCTAATGCCAACCACAAGGTGGCGATCCAATAGATTATTTTGTTGCGTTTTTCCATCATCACGATTGTTTAAGTTTGCTTAGAATTGTTTCCAGACGGTCGTGTGCCATATTGATTCCATATTCAAAAGGCAGTTTCAGATTCTGATCCCTTAGTGCTGTGGACCTGTATACGACCTGCATATTGAGCTTACTGGTCGTGTCGGTTAGCTTTTGGAATTCAAGGAATTCCATCTGTACATCGAAAGAAGCATTTTCCATTTCAAAGGTACGGACGATCCTTTGATTGGGGATGAAATCATGGAAAGCCCCATTCGCCCGAAATACCACATCTCCATTTGGGTTTTTTGTTTCAAACTGGTAGCTCCCGTGCTTTTTGCTTTCATACTTCAGCACTTTTGTTCCCATCCATTGCTCCACAATTTCGGCTTCTGCATACGCTTTAAAAAGTAACTCCAAAGGCAGATCAAACTCCCTTGTGATCACTAATTCCTGCTTGCCGTCTTCGGCACTGATCTTTGTTTTTTGTTTCATCTGTTTATTTTTTTTGTTTTTCAATGGTCAGATAGAGCCTTTGATGATTCTTGCTTTCATAACAGGCTATTTCTTTGGCTTGTATTGCTTCATTATGGCTTCTAATTTATTAAACCTGTCATCCCACATCTGGCGGAACGGTTCGATAAAGTCGGCTACTTCTTTCATTTTTTTTGCATTGATGTGATAGTAAATTTCTCTGCCGTTCTGCTCCTGCTCAAGCAATTCGCACTCGGTAAGTATTTGCAGATGTTTCGAAACTGTCGGCCTGGCGGTATCAAAGTTTGCAGCGATTGCGCCAGCTGTCAAGGATTGCGATGCGACCAGAAGAAGTATTGCCCGTCTTGTCGGATCCGATATGGCTTGAAATACGTCTCGTCTTAAATTCATTGTGTAGCTATTTGACTTCAAATATATGTGTAGTTATTTAGCTACGCAAAGTATTTTTTGTTTTTTTTCTAAGAGGTGGTTTTTCAGCTCTTATCAATCCAGATTGGTTCATTTTAAAATGCTTAGCACACATATATTCCGCTGTAAAGTATTTTTATGAGTAACGTATCGTTTACAAATAGGAAACTTGAGCAAGGACGCCGAACTTTACAGAAATCTCTCCGAATTAGTAACTTATCAACACATTAGAAATAGAATGAATTATCTTACCAGCGAAAATCTTAAGCGCTATTTAACACTTGCTTTTTTTTCGACCTTTTTTATTTCCTGCGCATTGAGAAAAGAGAAGGTATCTCCGGATCAATTAAATCTGGTGCCATTTAAGGATCAGGTAGGGGCACTACATCTTCCGGAGGAGATTGCTCCTATTAAAGCACCTTTTCAAATGCCTCAGTTGCAGCGGCCTTCCTTTCCTGATTTGCGTATGAGTATTGTAGCCAAAGGAGCTAGGGTGGGCATAAAGGTGACGAAAGAGATCCAGGAAACCATTGACGACTTAAATACCCGGGGAGGAGGCACAGCTATCATTCCAAAAGGGAGATGGCTGACCGGGCGGATCAGTTTAAAAAGCAATGTAAACCTGCATTTAGAAGAGGGGGCGGAACTGTACTTTAGCGGTGAGATAGCCGACTACCTTCCGGCTGTATTTACCCGGAACGAGGGGATAGAGGTCATGTCGCTCGGCGCTTGTATCTATGCCAATGGCCAGGAAAATATCGGAATTACCGGAAAAGGACATTTAATAGGACCTTCGAAAGATGGATCGGTCCGCAAACGGATCATGACCGCTCAGGTCATTGAAGAGTTTGTGGACCTTAGCAAGCCAGTCTCAGAGCGGGTGTATGAAGGACAGAACGGAAGCCCGATCCTTCCGCCCATGTTTATTTCCCCCATTAATTGTAAAAATGTGCTGATCGAAGGGGTATCGCTTGAGAATACTGCATTCTGGAATATTGTTCCTGTTTATTGTGACGGGGTAATTATTCGTGGAGTAACTGTAAGATCTGTAGGGATTCCGCGCGGTGACGGCATAGATATCGAGTCCTCAAAAAATGTGCTGATCGAATACAGCAGCTTAAGTAGTGGCGATGATTGTTTCACGATTAAAGCCGGCCGTGGTGAAGATGGGATCCGTGTAAATAAGGCTTCAGAAAATATTGTAATTCGTTATTGTCTTGCCAGGGAAGGTCATGGCGGCATTACCGTCGGGAGTGAAACCGCGGGGATGATCCGCAATTTATATGTACATGACTGTGTTTTTGATGAAACGGGAACCGGAATCCGCTTTAAAACCCGTAGGCCCCGCGGCGGCGCCGCTGAAAATATATACTATGACCGGATCAGAATGATCCTTAAAGGGACCGCTTTTAACTGGGATATGCTGGGTAGTTCACAACATGTGGGCGACCTGGCAAAAAGGCTTCCAGTCAGGGAAATCAATCCCCTTACCCCGGTATTTAAAAATATTGTTGCACGAAATATTGTGGTGGAAAGTTCAACCCAGTTTGTAAAGATTAACGGTATTCCTGAAAGTCCTTTAAGTCGTGTCCTGATCGAGCATGCGGATATTAAATCGGAGAAATTATTTACAGCGGCTGATATCAATGGCTTTACGGTAAGAAATGCTAAGATTGCAACGAAAGATCCAAAAGTCACTTTGTTGGGTATACACAAACTGACTTTCGAAAATGTACAATTTTTAGTGCCCGGCGATACCTTGGATCTATCGGCATCAGCGGATGAGGATGTGAAATTCATCAGGTGTATACCTGATAAATATAATGAGTAGCATCAGCCCTGATAGTTAATCAGATTTGAATTTTAAGCCTCTGGTTTTTTTCTGCTTGGCCGCAGCCGGATAAATTTTCGGCTAAGCAAAATTATGATGCAATTTTAGCGATTAAAAACCTATTTTTAGCCCTAGAAAAAAAGCTGTTAAGAATTTTTAACGATGATTGCAAGAAGAATGGAGGGGGTCAGTGAATACTACTTCTCCCAAAAACTGAGGGAGATCGAATTCCTGAATAAAGAAGGTAAAAACATCATTAACTTAGGTATCGGCAGTCCCGATCTTCCGCCCCATCCCGATGTGATCCGGACATTACAGGAAGAGGCAGGCAAGCCGGGAGTACACGGTTATCAGGGCTATAAAGGTATTCCTGCCTTGCGAGAGGCTTTTGCAGACTGGTATCAGCGCTGGTATCAGGTAAGTCTTGATCCTGAGACGGAAATATTGCCTTTAATGGGTTCGAAAGAAGGCATCATGCATATCTGTATGACCTATCTGAACGAGGGTGACGAGGTATTGATACCCGATCCTGGTTATCCTACTTATGCTAGTGCAGTGAAGTTGGCAGGGGGGAGATCTGTAAGTTACTGCTTAAAGGAAGAACGAAACTGGTATCCCGATCTTGAGGCATTGGCAGCCACGGACCTGAGCAAAGTGAAGCTGATGTTTGTGAATTATCCACATATGCCTACAGGGCAGCCGGTAAGTGCCGGGCTTTTTGAAGACCTGGTACGCTTCGCAAAACAGAATCACCTCCTGCTGGTGCATGATAATCCTTATAGCTTCATACTGAATGACCATCCTGTCAGTCTATTGACCGTGCCTGGTGCTCGCGAAGTCGTATTAGAGCTGAACTCGTTAAGCAAATCGCATAATATGGCCGGCTGGCGGATCGGTATGCTTTGCGGATCGAAAGAGCGGGTTAATGAAGTCCTTAGGTTCAAAAGCAATATGGATAGTGGTATGTTCATGCCCCTTCAACTGGCTGCCGCAAAGGCCCTCAGTCTGGGTTCCGACTGGTACAGCCATATCAATGGAATCTATTTGGAGAGGAGAAATAAAGTATACCGAATACTCGATATCCTGGGCTGCAGTTATGCGCTTAGTCAGGTTGGTTTATTCGTGTGGGCGAAAATACCGGATCATTATGAGGATGCCTATGTGCTTAGCGATGAAGTGCTTTACGGAGCCAGTGTTTTTCTGACGCCGGGCGGGATATTCGGGAGTCAGGGGAATCGATACATAAGGATCAGTTTGTGTGGTGATCTTTCCAGGTTTGATCAGGCAATAACCCGGCTCAGTAAATAAAATAAACAGAAGGGCTGAATGTGCTCATGACCGCTTTGTAAACTTTAAAAAAGACTTCCGGTTAGGGCTTATGAGTACAAAAAAGATAATAAAATATAACGCATAATTGTATACTATGAAAGTAGCGGTAGTTGGCCTCGGACTTATTGGTGGTTCTATGGCTCTGGTGTTAAAGCAGAAAGGCTTTGCCTCAAAAGTATTTGGTGTGGATAGCCAGGAGGCGAATGCACAGAAGGCGCTGGAACTTGGGATTGTTGATGAGATAACTGATCTTGATGGCGCAGTAATAAACAGTGACCTGATTATATTGAGTGCCCCGGTAGGGGTTTGTGCTGCATTATTGCCCCGGGTGCTTGATCAGGTTAAGCACCAGGTTGTATTCGATACAGGTTCCACTAAAATGTGTCTGCTGGATGCAGTAAAGGGGCATGGCAACAGGGGCAGGTATATTGCTACTCACCC
>CAMLDJ010000173.1 GCA_946478755.1 uncultured Pedobacter sp.
TAAGGTCACCTGACCAAGCAACCTTCTCGACTCCCTGTGATAAGGGATCATCGGCAGTTTGTCGGCCGTCGGAAATTCATCATCCGCTATGCCCAGGTGCTTAAATCCAAGCCGGGTTTGTAAATGGTAGATAAACCTCAAACTATGCAGTTTGGCTGCTGCAAGCGCCGCCTCCCTGTCTTTCTTACTCATTTCAATTAGGTTCAGGTAAATATCATTCCCGCATTTGGGCCAGTTGATCATGTATTTGTTGTTGGGAAGCTTACCATAGGTGATCATCTGGTTACAATCTATAGCCCGTTGGTGATGGGCATCTGCTGATGGATCGGTCACATCACAGCAGCATTCAAATTCTTTAGGATCATACCCCTCTGGCCTGGGGATCGTTTTATCGGCATTCCTGCCATAATCCTTAAGGACCACCACATAAGTTAAGTCCTGGATGATGTTATTAGCCTTTTCAGGGGCAAAAGATTCACCGGTATCGAACCGGCTGTCCATCCCCACACGGTAAGGCACCTTTAGAAAAGCCATCACATCGCCCAGTTCAGTTGCATCGATGATCATATCGGCAGTGATGACCCTCCGTTTCCCTTTAGTGTAGCTTTCTACTTTCCATCCCTGTCCGACACGCGTAATATTTTTCCATTCGGTTTTATACCAGATGCTCAGATTGGGGTTCCTGGCGAGTTCCTTTAATATCTTATTTCCTTCAGAGGGTTCAAACAAGGTGTTGCTTACCCATCCAGTCTCTACAGCCTTAGGACCACCATAATGATCATAAAGTTTTTGTCTGAACTCAGCCCACAAACCAGAAGGCAGCTGATGATTACCATCTATGGCAGATACACCAGCGGAAGTGAGCATACCTCCTAACCACTCGGTTTCCTCAATGATCAAGGTCTTAACCCCCATCCTAGAGGCCTGGATAGCTGCAGTTGTGCCACTTGCACCACCACCCACCACCAATAACTGCGTATGGTATTCGGCCAAACGCGCTCCAAGCGCTCCATGTTCTCCACGGGCTGTACGTTCTCCATGTGTCTGCTTCGCTGAACCAGAAACAGTCCAGGAAATCAGGGACAACAATAAAATATAAAAGCCTTTATTTAAGCCGGATCCAGTCATTTTACCAATAAGTATTTATTATATAATCTTATATTATTTCCCTTTAATGATCAAAGCCGTCATCACCCCTCTTTCCGACCCATCAGACGGCTTAACCGTTGGTTTCCCGTTGACCGTCAGGGTCGTAGAACCTCCTCCATCCAGGTTCAATGCGCCTACACAGCCTATCTCTTTCATCAATTGCGCCAGTTCGGCCAGGTTTAATCCCGCCCCTCCACTGCTGTTATTTCCTTCAACTGCAAGTAGCACAATTTTATTGTCTTTGGTGTAACCTATTGCCGACCGTGCACGCGAGGAGGCATTATCGATCACAATGAGCTCTTCCTCATCTGTGATGTTAATTTCGCTATTCTTGATCAGCACAGGAGATCCGCCGATGGCGGTTTTCACGTTCCATATTAGCCCGGCAGAAGGATAAGTTGCGGAAGGTACTGCCTTTGGCGCAGCATTCAGGTAGTTTAATGCCGGCGCGGAATAAGCATATAAGGTACCATTGCCGGCACCAACATGATAAACCCAGGCCACATCTGCTACCCCGGTCTCTGAAATCCCAAAGGCCCCACGGGTAGGATAGTAAGGCGTGCTGATTCCGTTATAAGGACGTGAAAGCGACTTTATATTGATTGCATCCACCACACCATTATACATAGATAAGCTGTAAGACGCATTGGTCCCAAAGAAGCCGCCGTTGATACAGGCATACTTAGAACCGATCTCTTCCTTATAAAAGTCAGTTACTTTTTTGTTGGCGGCAGCCAGCACCGGCTTTAACTCCAGGTTGGCTTTGGGATCAAAAACCACCATATAGGCTACCACAGCCTTTCCATTGATGGGGGTTTTATTTAAGAAAACTTGTATCCCGTTTGGAAAATCACCCATCAGCTGCACATCCTTTTTCCAGTCGGACGACAAACTGATCAGCGGCGTGGAATCTACAACAATAACCGGCTTTTCAGGATGATAATTCCCACCTTCAGATTTACTGCAGGATGAAAATGCGCTTGCCGCAATGATCAAAAATACAAGATGCAACTTCAGGTTCATAGCTGGTTGTCTGGTTATTCAGTAAATATAATAACTTTATTAAATAAATTAAAAACATTTGATAAGTTTTATTAAAATATTTTTAAAAGGAAGTCAGTACACCTTAAAATCGAAAGAATAGCTACCTGGCAGGAGTCCTTCTTTCCAACTCCATAACGGGGATTTTCATAATCCGGCCAACTTGTAAACCATCCCGGAAAGTCACTACCCGTATATTCTGCGCGCCTTTCGGAATACTTAAAGGCGATCCTGTAAACTCGGGATAGTAGGGATCAGGATCTGTATCGTCGAAGGAATAATAAATTTTAATTCCTGGAATTTCAGTAGCCAATTGAATCAGCAATTCCTTATTTTTAGTCCGCAGGCCAGTAACGATCGCATCATAAAAATACCTTGAATAGTTTACGGTATCCCTGTCCAGCGCCGGTAAATGCGCCTCCACCCTACCCACAAAATCAGTCCAGCTGCTTTTACCGGTTCCGCTCCAGAGAATTTCACTTAGGGCAAAAGCCCTGGGCCAGGTCATAAACTGCAATTTTCGCTCGTTAGGCACCTGCTCTGTCCACAAACTTCCCTGGCCGCCCAATACCTGCTTTTTTTCAATCCCCTCAGGCACAGGATCAAACTTAAAGGTTGTACTCAGCCTGTTTACAGAGAAAATCGCATTTTCAAGATAGGGGTCGCCCTGGTAAAAATCCAGATAGGTGTAAGCTGCAGGGGTCATTACCACCTGCTGACCCTTACCGGCAGAGAGAATCCCTCCCTTATTGTCCTTCCAACTCATCACAGCCATCTCTTCCGGCAAACCTCCAGGCAGGTTCTCATACCAGCCGATCGGCGTCTTCCCTTTGGAGATCACTATTTTCGAAATCCGCTTCAGGAAGTAAGATTGCAGTTCTTCCGCGTGCTTTAAATGCTCATCCCTGATCCTTTGCTGGCAAACCGCACACTGGTCCCAATACACCCTCGACACCTCATCCCCGCCAATATGAATAAACCTGGAAGGAAACAAGGCCGCCAGTTCCGTGATCACTTTGTCCATAAAAACAAAGACCGAATCGTTCCCGGCGCACAATACATTGGTCCTGGAGCTATTCCATGGGTCGCCCGCTAACACCTGCTGATTTCTTTTCGTACAGGAAAGCTCCGGATAAGCTGCAATCATGGCCAGCGCATGGCCAGGCACGTCAATTTCCGGCACCAACTCCACAAAATGCTTTTGGCCATAGGCCACCAGCTCCCTGATATCATCCTGTGTATAATACCCGCCTGCAGTAGCCTGCTCATCAGGCTCAGGTGCCTTTTGATTTCTCCAGTACCCGGTTCTCGGCACCCTCCAGCCCCCTACAGCGGTCAATTTCGGTAAACTTTTGATCTCTATCCTCCAACCCTGGTTATCCGTTAAATGCAAATGCAGTACATTCATTTTATATTTAGACATCTGCAGGATGTAACGCTTAACCACCTCTTTGGAGAAAAAATGCCGACTCACATCTATCATCAATCCTCTCCACTGGAAACGTGGTGCATCCGCTATTTTAACTGCCGGAATCCGAATATCAGAAGGGGAAACACCCGGCTCAGTTCCCGGGGACAAGAGCTGCACCAACGACTGCATTCCATAAAACCAGCCCTCTGGGGCAGCAGCACTAATCTGCACCCCTTTTGGCGTAACCCACAGCCGATAAGCCCCCTTATCGCCTTTTACCGTGGTATCCCTTACAAACCTGATCACATTTGACCGCCGGGAAGAATGACCAACACGCAAGTTATAACCAGTCAGCGTTCTTAACCTTAAAGCCAGCAGATCAGCCAATTCTTTAGCCGTTACATCTACAGGCACAATCAGCGTCCCCGGTTTTAACCTAAACTCCCCCTTGCTTTTCGTTACCTGTGCAGGCATAGGAATAAGATTAGACCGGGTATCCTGGGCGAGACACAAAACAGAAATTCCCGTCAGACCAGTAATAAGCATGACTTTGCCTATTAATTTAAGTACAATTTTAATCATGTGGGATAGAGTATGCAGATAAGTTGACTGTTTTTATTTAACTTCGCGGTAAATCTATAATTTTTGATACATACTAACTATATTTATTAATTTTTTTTAATAAGATTGTATTATCCTGCTAATCAAACAAACGCCCAGCAACATGAAGACGGACTTTTTCGACGACAATAGTGATAACCTGACAGGGGTTGCCTACAAGAACATTCACATCAGAAAGAAGATCATCTCCTATTTTGCCGATGCGGGAAATGCAACGATTGCTGAGCTTTGCAAGGAAACCAACCTGAGCGTTCCGAAAGTCACGACATTAATTACTGAGCTGATCGCGGGCGGCCTCGTAAAAGACTTTGGGAAGGTCGGCTCAACCGGCGGCAGGCGTCCTAATATATATGGACTGGCGCCCGACTCCTGCTTCTTCCTTGGTGTAGATGTGAAACATGACCATATCAATATTGGACTGATCGACCTGCAGAAAAAACTAATCAAAATATCAAAAGACGTACCTTATCATCTACAAAATACTGCTGAATCTTTAAAGGAACTTTGTGAACTGATCAAAGCGTTTATAAAGGAATCGGCCATCGCTAAAGATAAAATACTCGGCCTCGGACTCAACCTTTCCGGACGGATCAATTATGCCACCGGCTATAGCTATAGTTTTTTTCATTTCAATGAAGACCCGCTGAGCAAGCTGCTGGAAAAAGAGCTTGACCTAAAAACTTTTCTGGAAAATGACTCAAGAGCAATGGCCTATGGAGAATTTAACTGCGGCGTCGTGAAGGAAGAGAAAGATGTATTGTTTCTGAATCTGGATTACGGACTTGGAATGGGCGTCATGATCAACAACGAATTGTACTATGGAAAATCAGGCTTTGCCGGAGAAATAGGTCACATCCCCTTGTTCAATAACGAAATCATCTGTCACTGTGGAAAAAAGGGTTGCATGGAAACGGAAGCTTCCGGCAGGGCACTGATCGCCATGTTTAAAGAGAAATTGCAAACCGGCTCATCAACTTCTTTAAATAAATCCGCAGATGATGAAATACAGATGCAGGACATCATCAATGCCGCGAACAACGACGATGTGCTTTCTATTGAACTCTTAGCCAAAATAGGTGAAAAACTTGGCCGGGGCATTGCATTACTCATCAATATTTACAACCCTGAACTGGTCATCCTCGGTGGCGCACTGGCTTTAACCGGAGAACATTTGCACCTGCCCATAAAAAGTGCAGTGAACAAATTTTCTTTAAGTCTGGTCAACAGCGACACCAAGCTGAAACTCTCCAAGCTTGGTGAAGAAGCAGGCGTTATAGGCGCCTGCCTCCTGGTTAGAAAAAGACTGTTAGAATACGCTGCTTAATTTATTTTACCGCATTCATATCCACCGGTATAAGCACCAGTGGTGTGGGAAGACATGAAGCGCCGGGCGGAGAATAAGTCAGCCTGATCACCTGCTCCTCCCCATTCTTCGCCGGCGGGAACACCTGCACCAATACGGCTTCAGGAGCAGCTTTGGTGACCAGCCTGTCGTTCGGCAACTGAATAATGCCCTCCTTGAACTTGCCTTTACTCACCATCATGGTAGCCGCCATCCCATTGCACCATTTATTATCTGCCGAACGGGAGTTCCAGGTCACCAGTGCCAGTCCTTTGCCATCGGTACTTTTCCATTTCAGCTCCATGTTATAGATCACTCCGTAATTTCCGGCAAGCGTAGATTCTTTCCCACTTGTTCCCTCCACACCCAGCACCCAGGGATCCTTTACTCCATCAGCCACAATAATTTCAGCCACCCCATTTTTCGTATCCAGTACATCAACCGATGTGATCTTATAATTACTTACGCCAAACAATCCCCGTCCCGCATTTTTATGCCCCGTACGGATCACCGTTTTTATTCTTTTCAAAGCCACAGGGCCAGGTGTACCCGGATCAGTTTGAATGACACTGATCTCTCCAGGCTGATCGATCACAAATTCATAAAAACCATGTGTCAGCTGATCATATGTTACCACATTTCGCTCCAGTTGCTCATCCACAGCAATGGCTTCACCAGGCTCCACAATGCGAATTTTTTCATCACCTTTCGAAGAGAAATAATCCGCAAGCCCCTGCTTACCGATCTGAAAATAATTCGTACTCGGTTTCTGCGAGGAATATTTCAGCATGCGCAGGTGCATTTTCTGCTTGCCCGTATTCTTGATCACTGTAGTAATTTTACGATCCAGTTTTACCGGCTCCTTCACCCCGTTCACATTGTACACATATAACCTGACTGCTCCGGGCTGCACCGCTTCCTGCAATGCAATGGCCTCCGGCACCCGGATGTATTCAGGGTCATCAGAAATAATAAACTGCGGTCCGGGCAGCACCACCTTATTGTACCTGATTTCGGCAGGCTTAACCGCAAAAAAATCTTTCATCAAAACAACGTTCCCTTGTCTGGCCTTCAAAAGGCTTAGGACATCTTTCTGGTTTACAGTCTGCGCCTTCAATTGCAGAATTCCACAAGCGAGTGTTAAGCCCAACGTAATTTTTAAGTTTTTATAGTTCATCTGTGTGTTTGTTTTCTAGATGCAGCCTTTGCTATCGGATTCATCTGTATGTTTATTTGTTTTTTATTAGATGGAGGCTTTTATTTTTACTTCTTGCTGGCCAGCTCATTGAAAAAACTAAAATGCGCTTTGATGCTCTTAGACCAATAGCCACCGGTATGGCCACCAGGCTGTGCAGTGTAAGTTGCCTTAATTTTAAGTTCATCGCATTTTTGTCGGAACTGATTGTTAGCTTTATACAGGTAATCCTCGGTGCCGCAATCAAAGATCAGGGTTTTCTTCAAATCCTTGATCCTATTCAGACGGTTCACAGGCGAATATTCATCAAAGGCTTTATTTTCTTCGGAATACGTCCCCAGCAACTCAGCAATAGTTGTCTTCTTAAATCCAGAATGCCTTAAATTGAGCACTCCAGAGGTACTTCCCGCACTTAAAAACACATCCGGATGATTCAGGAAAAGATGCATAGCCCCAAAACCACCCATACTCGCCCCGGTTATAAAAACTTTTGCAGGATCTGTCTGGTAATTCCTGCTTATTTCAGGCATCAGTTCCTTCATAAAGAAATCTTCATAATGTACGCCACCTGCCTGCAAGGAATTGATGTACCAGCTTTTCCGGAGGCCATCCGGACAAACCACAACAAATTGATAAGTATCTGCCAGGTTCTGAAGGTCCGCCAGTTTACTCCATGACCTGTAATTTGCCGAATGCCCATGCAGCAGGTACACCACAGGGTACCTGACTTTTTTGCGATAGCCCGCCGGCTTATAAACCAGCACACTGTCTGTCGTTTTCAGGTAAGCAGACTTTAGTACCAGGACCTCCTGCCCTTTAAGGGAGGAAAAAAGGAGCATCGGCAGCAGCAACAAACAATACTTCATTTAATTCGCTTTAGTTATATTTTTAAATTTTATTATAAACGTAAATCACGATCGTTCTTCTGATCAATGCTCTGATTTTATTAAGCTTATTGATCATTATTTTTTTTCCACCCGCTAAAAGCGGCTATCCAACTACCGCCTATTAACCGGTGAAACCAAGCGTGAATATAGATATATTTTAATAACTATAATATATTTAATATAATTTTTTATTAAGTAAACAGAGATATGTTATTATTATCAGTTCAGGAGCATACTTTAAAAGTTTATGGCATTTCCTTCCCAAAGGTTAGCTTCTCAACCGCTTCATAAAGGCTGATGATTTGAAGAGAACTGGCTAAGTTTCCATTGATTATAAATAAATTAGCTTTAATTTGCAGTGCTTATCTCCTAATAAATAAACAAACTCGAAAACAATACCATGGGTAAAACTTTTTTTGAAGAATTAAACAGTGAAAACATAACTGGTGTAGCCTATAAAAACGTTAGCCTTAAAAAAAATGTATTGAGTTATTTTGCTAATATAGGCAACGCGACTATTGCAGACCTTTGCAAAGAATTGAACCTCAGTGCGCCGAAAGTTACAACGCTTTTGGGTGATTTAATACAAGATGGTTTGATTAAAGACTACGGGAAGATCGACTCTACCGGAGGACGTAAACCTAATTTATATGGACTCGTTCCCGATTCGGCCTTCTTTATTGGTGTAGACATCAAGCAGAACCACATCAATATCGGCTTATCTGATCTGCAAAAGAATCTGATCAAAGTATCAGAGAAACTCCCTTATCACCTCGACAACAATAAGGAGTCCCTTGAAGCGCTTTGCGGCCTGATCAATGATTTCCTGAAAGAGCTCCCTACCCCAAGGGAAAAGATTTTGGGCATCGGCATCAACTTGTCGGGCCGGATCAATTACAATACCGGTTACAGCTATAGTTTTTTCTACTTTAACGAAGAGCCCTTAACAAAAATACTGGAGTCAAAAATAGGCATCCGTATCTTCCTGGAGAACGATTCGAAATCGATGGCCTACGGAGAATTCTGTGCAGGCGTAGTTACCGGCGAAAAGAATGTACTGTTCCTTAATCTGGATCATGGCATAGGCCTGGGCATAATGGTTAACGGACAACTTTACTACGGAAAATCCGGTTATTCCGGCGAATTTGGACATATCCCTTTATTCAACAACGAGATCATTTGCCATTGCGGAAAAAAAGGCTGTCTGGAAACAGAGGCTTCCGGCTGGGCACTTACCCGGATGTTTAAAGAGCGCTTACTGGAGGGTTCTTCTTCTAATTTAACACAAAAGATGGCAAACCTGGACGAGTTAAAAATGGAAGACATTATCGAAGCAGCCAATCATGATGATGTACTGGCCATAGAGCTGATCGCCAGGATCGGAGAAAATCTGGGCCGCGGCATTGCACTGCTCATTAACTTGTTTAATCCGGAGCTGGTTATCCTTGGCGGAAGCCTTGCTGCTACCGAAGAATACATCAGGCTTCCTATAAAAAGTGCCATCAACAAATACTCCTTAAGCCTGGTAAACCAGGACACCGTACTGAAGATGTCTAAGCTGGGCGAACGTGCAGGTATTATCGGTGCATGTCTGCTGGTGCGTAACCGCCTGCTGTCGCTTAACTAAAACTTATCTATTACCTATTGAAATTGCTCGACCGCTTCACTTAGGTCGTAAACCACTGCTTTACGACCTAAAGCATTTGCCAGAATACTGCTACCGGCCGCACTCCTGTAGCCGCCGGCACAATGTACCACCACAGGCTTATCAAGCGGAATTCTCCCCGTATTTTCCCTCAGTTCCGCCAGGGGGATGTGGATAGCATGCTTAAATAGGACTGCAGCTTCACCGGCATTTCTCACATCAACAACGGTAAATGAGCCTGGATCTTTTTTAAATGCGGACAGCGGCATTTCCGGCATAATTTCCTTTCCTTCGATCGCTATAAATGCAGCCTCAATAAAAGATTCATAACCAATACTTGCGGTACGCGCAATCAGCTCATGTAAAGTAGCCATATCTGCAGCGCTCAGGTAAAACCGCTCTCCCGGATTAAGGATGCTGCCGAGCCAGGTTTCAAACTTCTTGCCCTGCATCAGGTTGATCGCATTTTTTAAATGCCCTTTTTTAAATGTTTCGGCCGTTCTTGCATCAATAACAAGCAGATTGGGATCCAGTTCGGCGGCGAGCGGATGGTGGAGTATTTTGACCTTAGCGAGCTGTTCTGCAAATCCTACAGCGCCTTTTTGGTTCAGGTCGACCGCAAAGCCAAAATATTTTGGTATAAAAGGCTGATCCTCCGTCAGCGCTTTCACAAATTCCTCTTCAGACTGCTCCTGTAAAGACCAGTTACTCCGTTTTTCGTTTCCAATTGTTCCCGAATTCATGCTGCTTAACGCTTTACCGCATAAAGAACCTGCCCCGTGGGCCGGATAAACGAGAACATCATCAGCCAGCACCATCAATTTCCTTCGCAGGGAATGGTACATCTGGCGGGCCAGCTCTTCTCTTTTTGCCTGTATGTTCCCCGCTGTCGCTCTGAGATCCGGCCGTCCACAGTCACCAATAAATAAAGTATCCCCTGTAAAAACAGCAATTTCTTTCCCTTGATGCTCGAGTACGACGGAAATGCTGTCCGGCGAATGCCCCGGTGTATATAAGCTTTTCAGCCTGATGTCCCCAACATGAAGGACATCACCTTCATCAAAAGCCTGTTGGGGGTAATCAACCCCGGATGAACTGTGCGAATAGAGCTTTGCCCCGGTAGTTTTATGAATTTCGAGGTGACTGCTCACAAAATCTGCATGAGGATGGGTTTCAATAACCGCGGTAATATCCGCACCAACCTGATTTGCAAAATCATAATAGGGCTGTGGATTTCGCGAAGGATCGATCAGCACGATCTGTTGCTCCGTTTCATCCCATATGGCATAGCTATAATGCGCCAGGTATTCATCCTTAAATTGCTCTATTTTCATCAGTATTTATTTGGTTTTATCGGCGATGAAGCTATCAGGTATTTTATTCATTGCTATTTGCAAGTGTAAACTCATGATGGCTTCATATATCCTTGTACTTTATCATGACTTGCTGAGATCAATGCTTACACGGCAGGCACACTAATGAGGCAGTTTGTCTTTGATCAGACCATACAAATACGTCCCCCCAAGGGCACCGGCAATGACAATGGCCATTGCCAGGTAGCCGTAGCCCAGGTTCACAAACATCGGGCCCGGGCAAGCGCCTGTTAAAGCCCAACCCAGCCCAAAGACACTCCCTCCGATCAGGTAACGGGGATAAGCGCCCTCCTTATCTTTAAAAACAACAGGCAGGCCATCCGTATCTTTAAGCTTTAGCTTTTTGATCAGCCATACGCAAACCACCCCAAGCAGCACTGCGGTACCGATGATACCGTACAT
>CAMLDJ010000174.1 GCA_946478755.1 uncultured Pedobacter sp.
CATAAACTGTCCGTAAATGCTGATGCTGCTCCCCGTCATAAAGATCGATGCAAAGATCATCATGTTGATTTCGTCTTTGTCTATCAGCGCTTTTTTATAAAAGAGAAGGCCATACAACATAAAAAATAAACTCATGATCATGGCAGACCGGGTTCTCTTATGTCTGAAGATCAGCTTAAGCTCGAGGGCCAGCAGTACACCCACTGCACCAAATCTGTCAAGAAATGGATAATCCGTACTTATTTTTTTGGCCTCTGCAGTCCCGAGTTCTTCCGTGTACATGTTATTACGCAGATACAAAGAATTTACGCCAAACATCAGGATGGCTGCAATAGGAAAAGCGAAGCCGCTTACAGGATGTAGGGTAAGGAAGCCAAAAATGTGGTTAGATATTCCGGAAATAGAAAGTATTTTGAGGTATTCAAGCAAGGCCATACCGATAATTACCGTGACCACCAGGACAATGGCCTTTACGCTGATCGTAGTGAGGCGTTTCGTATACATGGCGGTATAATTATTGAAAACACATAGCGAAACGATAGCAACTACGTACATAACCGCCGCAAATGGGCCATAAACATCTGCAATGGCGGTGCTACAAAAGGGGATAAAAATAAAAAGAGGTAAAATGTTAAACGCACTGAACAGGCATCTGATGTTCAAGAAGTTTACAATTTTTTGTTTTGGGATATTTAAATGCAAATAGGGAACAATGCTTAAAGTTGGCAGTTCCTGTAATTGCAGGCGCATTAAAAAATCGATTGCAAAATAATAAAGGATAAATCCATTAAAGACATAAAAGACATCCTTTTCCGGTAATAATTTACCAATGATCATTTCCATTCCAAATCCTACTGCAAGCGCCAGAACCAGCAGGTAAAGAATGGCTAACCCCAAAAATATTTGTGCTGCGATGCTAACGCCTTTATTTCTTGAGCGCCAGAAAGCTTTCCATTGGTGATTTAAAAAGAGGGCGATCATATTAGTATTTATATTTGGTTTTCCAGTTGTTCCTTAATTGCGCTCTCATTTTTTCCTCTGCGGGATTATTTCCCGGGTCATATAATTTTGTTCCGCTCAGTTGCTCGGGCAGGTACTCCTGTTCCGCGAAATTGCCTTCATAACCATGTGCATATTTATAGTCTTTCCCATAGCCAATGTTTTTCATCAGTTTGGTTGGTGCATTACGGATATGCAAGGGAACGGGTAAGTTCCCTGTTTGCTTTACCAGCGCCTGTGCATTATTTATAGCTTCGTATGCAGCATTGCTTTTCACCGATGACGCCATATAGGTAACCGCCTGAGAAAGAATGATTCTCGCTTCCGGATAACCGATCACATTCACCGCCTGAAAGCAATTGTTTGCCAGTAAAAGTGCATTTGGGTTGGCGTTTCCAATATCTTCCGACGCGAGGATTAGCAGTCTCCGTGCGATGAAAAGCGGATCTTCACCACCTTCTATCATTCTGGCCAGCCAGTAAACTGCAGCATTGGGGTCACTTCCCCGTATTGATTTTATAAACGCGGAGATGATGTCGTAGTGCTGTTCCCCGGCTTTGTCATAGAGGGCGAGATTCTGCTGTGCATGCGCCAGTACATTTTCATTGGTCAATACAATTTTGTTGCCGCCGATACCATTAACGGCAATTTCAAGCACATTAAGCAGCTTTCTGGCATCCCCTCCGGATAGGCGGATCAAGGCTTCATGCTCTTTAATCGTAATCTTTTTTTCTTTTAGCAGTACATCCTGCTTAATGGCAGTTTTCAGCAAGCCTGAAAGCTCCTCCTCGTTCAGCGCCGTCAGGATATATACCTGGCAACGGGATAGTAATGCGGAGATGACTTCAAAGGAAGGGTTCTCTGTAGTAGCGCCGATTAACGTTACCAATCCCCTTTCAACGGCACCAAGGAGACTGTCTTGCTGGGATTTGCTAAATCGGTGGATCTCATCAATAAACAGGATGGGCAATCCCATTAAACTATCTTTAAGCAAGGCTGCCCTGTCTATTACATCCCTGATGTCTTTAACGCCAGAGTTGATCGCACTTAGGTTAAAGAACGGACGGTCAAGTGTTTTTGAAATGATATAGGCCAGTGTCGTTTTTCCAACACCGGGTGGTCCCCAGAAAATCATGGAAGGCAATTGCCCGCTTTGTATGGCCTTTCTCAATACGGCATCAGGCCCTACCAGATGCTGCTGCCCAACATACTCGTCCAGGTTTTGTGGACGCATACGTTCGGCTAGAGGAGGAAGATTCTGCATAGCATAAAGATACAAAAATAGAATTACTCCCTACTCAAATTACATTGTTTGGCTATACGCCAGCCTGCTTGCTCGGTTTTTTCTTCCAGAATTTACGCTTAGGCTTATTCGTGTCAGACTTTCGGGTTTTTGAATGTGAAGAAGAAGTAGCTGCCGTTTCTAACGGAGCTTCACCAAGATGTTCAGGTAATGGCATTCTTTCCACCTCTTTTTCGATCAATTTCTCAATGCTGGCCAGCTTGCGTTTATCCCTTTGATTAACGAGCGTAATGGCGGTACCTTTAGTCGCAGCACGGGCCGTGCGCCCGATACGGTGCACATAATCTTCTGCATCGTGTGGTACATCAAAATTCACCACCAGGTCTATGCCTTCTACATCAATACCGCGACTTAAAACATCAGTACCAATAAGTATCGGCAATTGTTTGTTTTTAAACTTCAGTAAAATGCTTTCTCTTTCCTTTTGGCCCAGGTCTGAGTGAAAGGCTTCTGCTTTAAGCCCCAAATTTCTGAACACTTTACCCAGATTTTTCACTTTTTCCTTGGTCGACGCAAAAACGATGATGCTCTTATAAACATCGGTTTTTAAGAGACTGCTCAATAGCGGAACCTTTTGCTCATCATGGACCATATATACCTGCTGTGATATTCCTTCTGCAGGTTTTGAAATAGCCAGGCTAATCTGTTCAGGATGGTTTAATAAGGTTGCTGCGAGTTTCCTGATCTTTGGTGGCATGGTCGCCGAAAACATAACCGTTTGCCGAACCTGGGGCAGATAACTTACAATTCGCATAATGTCATCGTAAAAACCCATATCCAGCATTCTGTCTGCTTCATCCAGCACCAGGTGCTGCAGCTGGTCAAGTTTCAGGACGCCCGATGAGAGGTGTGAGATCAGCCGGCCCGGAGTAGCGATAATGAGGTCTACCCCTTCGCGCATGGACCGTTTCTGCTGTTCATAAGCAATGCCATCTCCTCCGCCATAAACAGTCAAGGAACTAATATTGGTGAAGTACGACAGGGCCTCTACCTGCAGGTCGATCTGCTGGGCAAGCTCTCTTGTCGGGGCCAATATCAGGGTGTTGTTATGACGTTCGGCTGTACCAGCAATCATATTCATGATCGGTAAAAGGTAGGCGCCTGTTTTTCCTGTTCCCGTTTGTGCGCAGGCAATTAAATCTTTCTTATCTAAAATAAGTGGAATTGCCTGTTCCTGGATTGGGGTTGCATTGCGGAACCCCATTGCTAATAACCCTTCTAGTAGGTCAGGGTTAAAATTAAAATCTTTAAAATCCAATATACTTTTATGTTGTTACTATTTACTGCATAAAAGTAATCTTTTTAATCAGGATTGTGAAATTCAGACTGTTTTCTCTTCAGCTTCGGCCTGTATCAACTGTTTCATTTCCAGTTTGCCATTGTATTGTGCACCGAATTCAATTTCCAGTGTCTCTGTCCTGATATCGCCATTAACCTTCCCCGTTTTTTTTATTTCCAGCTGGCTAACTTTCACATTTCCGTTCACCGTTCCATAAATAATCGCTGAGGTAGTTTGAATATCACCAACAATTACTCCTTTTTCACCTAAGATAATGCCATTTTCAACATTAATATTGCCGGTTATTTTGCCATCAATTCTTACTACAGACTTACCTGTAAGGTCACCGGTAAACATAAAGCCTTCTCCGATTAACGTAGAAATTTCCTGTTGATTGATGTCCATGATTTGAATTTGTTTGTTTTTCTTAAACATTTATTCCAGTGTTAAAAACGATCTTGGATTAATTATTTTTCCGTTTCTATGAATTTCATAGTGCAGATGCGGACCGGTGGATCTTCCTGTAGAGCCGATCTTCCCAATTTCGTCACCTGCGTTCACGCTTTGGTCTTCCCTAACCAGTATGCTGGAAAGATGCCCGTAATAGGTCTCGAAGCCGTTTCTGTGATCAATGATAATACACTTCCCATAACCGCCTTTGCGGCCTGCAAAAATAACATTTCCGCTTGCGGTACTCTTCACAATTTCGCCATACCGGCCTCTGATATCCAACCCTTTGTGGCTTTCTACATTTTCACCCGTAAAAGGATTTTCACGATGCCCATAACCCGAAGTGATCACTCCAAAGTGTGGATAGCCCATTGGGGTAAAAGCTACATGTCTGACCATCTTATTAAGATAGTTGTTATAAAATTCGTTTATTTCTTCTGCAGATAAAAGATCAGAACCCCGCTCGCCGCCTTCGTTTTTAGGAATGCTTTTTACTCCCCTTGCTTTTAAATATCTATTGATGACCGCCAACTTTTTATCGATAGATTCATAGTATTGCTTAATTGCTGAGGTATCTGAATAGGAAGATTGTTTTTTGCTTCTTAATAATTCTCTGACAAGCTGGTTTTTAGATGACAGGACCGAAGCGTTCGTATAAGACAGATAAAACACAATTCCCAATAAGGAAATAAAACAGCTGATTAATCCCAGGGCATATTTTTTCCAATGTTGTACCAAGGCACTTGAAACCTGTATGGGTTTATTGGAGTTCTGATATTTGCTTACAAAGATGATGGTGGTTTTGTCCCCCTTCCTTGCCATAATTTGAGGTTTAAAAAATTACTATGCCAGCAAATATATGATTTTCAATTTTATATGAAAGTGATCCGGAAGTTAACGCGCTGAAGACAATGAGAAATAACGTTTGGTTAATGATTTTTTTATATAAACCGGAATGGATAAATGTAGAATTATTTATTCTTATCCGCATAGCCAAACACCTTTTGTAAGAGTGAAGTAGACCTCGATCCAAGGTTATCTCTGATCTTAAGTTCCTCCTGTGCAACCTGGATAAACATTCCGTCAATGGCTTTTTGGGCTACATATTCAGACAGGTCTGTGTTGACTGGTTTAACCAGGGGCAGCTTATTGTATTGACTGGCTGCATTTCCCCAATGTTTCGTGGCGCCAACTTTAGCCAGGCTGGTATTGATCACTGGTTTAAATTTTTGCATCAGCTGCGCCGTGGTCACTTTTTTAAAATAATTGGTTGCCGCATCTTTACTGCCAAGCAAGATATTGGTTGCATCTGCAATGGTCATTTGCTTAATTGCAGCAATAAATATCGGCTTTGCTTCCTTCGCGGCATCTTCTGCAGCACGATTTAAGCTTAGAACTACATTATCTGCCAGTTTGCCCATGCCGACCGCGCGTAAGGTTTTCTCAACTTTTTGTGCTTCCGGTGGAAAGAGGATCTTTACAGCCAAATTACCCATAAATCCGTCTTTTGCTGAAAGCAGGTCAGCCCCGTGTGATGTTCCTATCTCTAAAGCCTGTTTTATGCCCGATGCAATTTCCAGTGTGCTTGGCGTACCAGCGGCCGTTCCCCCACCCGTTATTTTCTTTAGGACGTTTCCCAGGTTAAACTGCGCCTGAGCAGAGGGAGTAATCATTAAAAAGCAAAGTAAAAGGGTGGGGTAAATAAGGTTTATGCGTTTCATTTGTTGATGTGTTTATTTTTTCATCGAAGATAGTAAATCTTCTGCCATTAAGCTGGCCGATTTGGCGAGCTTGATGAATTCAGACCTATAGCCTTCGCGATCTGCTCCCATCGCCTGCGAGGCGGTGCGGATCACATGGTCAAATGAAGCACTTTGTTTAAAGTCAGATCCCCTCAGCAACATTCCGAACTCCGCCACACTTGCCGCAAACTTAAAGTTGTCGCTTGCACTTTCAAAAGGCGCCGAACGATCAACAACAGCCTCCTGTACTAGCTTGCTGGAATTTCCATCAGGCTCCTTATAACGCAATTTTACCGTGAGCATTTCTTTGCTGCCGTTCCTGATTTTTTTATTTTCCTGATATTTCAGATCATCAACCGAACCGGCAAAATTGCTTTTTATACCAGTCGGGATTACTTCGTATAAGGCCGTTACGGTATGGCCGGCGCCCATCTCTCCGGCGTCTTTTTTGTCGTCATTAAAGTCCTTGTCTTCCAGCAACCTGTTTTCATAACCAATCAACCGGTAGGCCTGTACTTTGTCAGGATTAAACTCAACCTGTAATTTTACGTCCTTTGCTATGGTAAACAAGGTGCCGCCAAATTCATTAATCAGGACTTTTCTGGCCTCACTGATGTTATCTATATAAGCATAATTACCGTTGCCTTTATTAGCCAGGATCTCCATTTTGCTGTCTTTAATATTGCCCATTCCATAGCCCAGTACCGTTAAAAATATTCCTGTTTTCCGTTTTTCTTCGATCAGTGACTGCATATCCCTGTCACTTGAGGCACCTACATTAAAATCTCCATCTGTTGCCAGTATTACCCTGTTATTTCCTTCTTTAATGAAGTTTTGTGAGGCAATTTTATAAGCAAGTTCGATCCCTGCTCCGCCTGCAGTTGATCCTCCTGCGCTTAACCCGTTTAAGGCGTCTTTAATTTTAGCCTTGTCATTTCCGGTTGTTGAGGGCAAGACCAGGCCCGAGCTTCCTGCATACACTACAATAGCTACTTTGTCATCAGGGCGCAGCTGATCGGTCAGCAGTTTAAATGAGGAAACCAGGAGTGGAAGCTTATTGGGCGTGTTCATAGAACCAGACACATCGATCAGGAACACCAGATTGGACGCAGCGAGGTTGTCTGCCGCGATTTTCCTGCCCTGCAATCCAATCTGTACCAGTTTGTGGTCCGGGTTCCATGGAGCGCTGGCAATTTCTGTAATGATGTTTACCGGATCCTTACCCTTTGGCTGGGGATATTCGTAATCAAAGTAATTGATCATTTCTTCTACGCGTATTGCATCTTTGGGAGGGAGCCCGCCGTTGTTTATAAAGCGTCTGACGTTACTGTAAGAGGCCGCATCTACATCTACAGCGAATGTGGATAACGGATTTTTATACGGGTTTTGAAAACCGTTTTCTGAAATGGAAGCATAATGCTCCGTCGGCATAGGGGAATAGAGCGGTTTGCTCATACCCCTTATCTGAATTCCTGCAACTTTTCCCGCAAATGCATTGCCCACCCTGTTATTACTTGCAGTCTGTTCCTTTTTCTCGGGTGTACCGTAACCAACGATCACAACTTCATTCATTCGCTGGCCATCGTCTTCCAGCGCCACATTTATTATTGCAGACCTCCCAATTTTTACCGTTAACGTTTTATAGCCGATGAATGAGAAATGTAAGGTGCTGACACCATCAACCACTGAAATACTATATTTTCCATTTTTGTCTGTTACCGTGTATTTTCTGCTGTCGTCAGTACTGACAATTACTCCGGGTATCGTTTTTCCGTCGCTTTTATCGGTTACCGTGCCGGTAATTACTTTGGCTGATGCGCGGCTTGCCTGGAAGCCTATAAATATCAGCAGAAACAAGGGTAGGAATAATCGCTTCATATCTTCTTTTTTTTAAAATGATGTCAGCTTTGCAGAATTTCCACAACAGTGTCGGAAAATATTTTTATACTTGAGCAAATTATGCCTTAAACGTCTTTTGAAATTTATAAAAAATAGCGCCAGGATACAGGAGCAGGATGATGCCACCTTAATTGCACACTATAAAAATAGCGGCAACCTGGAGGCGTTGGGTACGCTTTATAACAAGTATATGCACCTGGTATTTGGGGTTTGTTTAAAATACCTGAAGGACGAAGAGCAAAGCAAGGATGCGGTGATGCAGATCTTTGAGGAGCTGGTTGTAAAGCTAAAGATCCATGAAGTGCAGAACTTTAAAAGCTGGCTGCATGTACTGACCCGGAACCATTGCTTAATGGCGCTCCGCAGGCAATCAAAGAATACGATTGTTTCAATTGAAGAGACTTTTGTGGAAAATACCGATTTTGTGCATCTTGATATAGATCATACAAAAGAAAGGCAGCTAACCGTTATGGAAAAGTGTATGGAAACGCTCCCGGAGGAGCAGCGTGTAAGTGTGGATCTGTTTTATCTTCAGGAAAAGTGCTACAAAGAGGTGGCCGACATTACCGGCTATGAACTGCTAAAAGTGAAGAGCTATATCCAGAACGGCAAAAGAAACCTGAAAAATTGTATAGAAAAGAACAATAGTGAATAAGGATTGGTTAGATATAGGAATTTTAGAGGATTACCTTGACGGTAAGCTCGATGCAAAAACCATGAACAGGGTAGAGCGTGAGGCTTTGGAAGATCCTTTTGTGGCCGAAGCTTTGGCGGGTTTAAGCGAATCGCCGAGACGTTCGCTGCAATCTATGTCTCTCCTTCAAAAGCAACTGCACGAAAGGATTGCTGAGCATCAAAGCATCAAAAAGACCTCGGTAGTTACCTGGCAGCGCTTAAGTATTGCTGCGGCTGCTGCGGTAATGTTTATCGCCGTAAGCATTATGTTCTGGATGCGTGAAAGTAACCATCAGAAAGAACTGGCGGGCAGAGCTAAAAAGGTAGAGGTAACCATTGCACCTGCGGATACCGTCACAACTCCCCCTATTGAGGCCGCAGCCGTGATTGTCGCTGGAACGGCTGATCGGCTAAAAGAAAAAGAGATCAGCAAGGCCATAAAAGCAGCTAAAACCAATGCTTATGCCGCAAAGGCAAAGTCGAATGCGACACAGTCTGCCACCGCCGCTCAGCAATTAAATGAAGTAGTAGTCGGATATGGAGTTCAGCAAAAAAAGGCCATTACAGGAGCTGTTTCCAGGGCTAAAGCTGCTGAGCTTTCCAATGTCTGGAGTGGCAAAGTGGTGGCGCAAAACGACGGAAAGCCTCTGCCGGGGGTGTCCGTCAGAATGAACGGCACCAATTTAACAGCAGTGACTGATGTGAATGGCGAGTTTAGGATCAATGCAGATACGTCCATTAAAATGGGGATGGTCTATGCTAATTATATAGGATTTAAAGGTGTAGAAACGCTTGCTAAAGCTAATCAGCGGCTGAGCATTGCTTTAAAGCCTGACCAGGCAGGGCTAAATGAAACGGTGGTTGTTGGTTATGGTGCATTCCGGAAAAAGGAACTGTCCGCTGATAGCAATAGGCTGAACAATGCGCTCGCGGGAAAAGCGGCCGGAATCCAGATCAGGGGTATGAGTTCTAAAGTGAAAAAGTCGGAAATGCTCGTGTCTAACCCTGTCGGTGGCTGGGATAAACTTTTCGAATATATAAACAGCAATAATGCATTTGCAAACGAAAAAAAAGCGGGTCAGACCATTGAGCTGAGTTTCCGGATTGATCAGGAAGGGAGTCCGGTAGACATCAGGATAATCAAGCGTGCTGATGACAAATATGAGCGGGAAGCCATCAGGTTAATTACCAATGGGCCTAAGTGGGAGAAGCCGCTGAATCCAAAAAGCAGGATGACCTGTAAACTAGATTTTTAAACAAAAAGCCACAGCTGATCTCAACTGTGGCTTTTTGGTATCTGATCGCTCAGGGCTGATCCTAAAAAAAGAGGTGGATCACGGAGAATACGATGGCCGCCAGTGTAGCGGAAACAGGAATGGTTAATACCCATGCCCATAATAAGCTTACGGTAACTCCCCAGCGTACTGCAGAGACTCTTTTTAATAAACCGACACCAACGATAGAACCGGTGATAGTATGTGTGGTGGACACAGGAATACCGAAGTGTTCTGTAATCCCTAAGGTCACGGCACCTGCAGATTCGGCGGCAACGCCTTCAAAGGCATTTACCTTGGTGATCTTTGATCCCATGGTCTTTACAATTTTCCATCCGCCGCTCATGGTGCCTAAGGCAATTGCCGCATAACAGGAAATGGGGATCCATTCCGGCATCGGATCGCCGGTATTTAATACCTTGGATGCAACCATGGATACATAAATAATACCCATTACTTTTTGGGCATCATTCCCCCCATGTGTAAAGCTCAGTGCGGCAGACGAAATGAGTTGGAGCCGTTTAAACCATTTTTCTGCCACGGAAGGGCGGGCATTTTTTGAAATGTGCAAAATAATAATGGAAATGATCACCGAGATCACCATCCCAATAACAGGTGCAAGCACAATAAATGCCACCACTTTTAATATCGGGGCAAGGTTAATGGCCGACATGACGCCTGCGCCTAAGGAGGCAGCTTTCGCCATACCAGCTCCTGCGAAGCCACCAATTAGCGTATGCGAGGAACTGGAAGGAATGCCAAACCACCAGGTAAACAAGTTCCAGGCAATGGCAGCCAGCAAACCGGCCAATATAACTTCCAGCGTAATAAAGTTTTCTACTACAGTTTTAGCAATGGTATTGGCAACTTTGTGATCTGTAAAATAAAAGTATGCAGCAAAATTGAATAAGGCAGCCCACAGTACCGCCTGGAAAGGAGATAGTACTTTTGTAGAGACAATGGTTGCAATAGAATTTGCCGCGTCGTGAAAGCCGTTAATGTAATCGAAGGCAATAGCCAGAACAATTACAACAACCAGTAAGGTAGTTACCATTTTTTTAAAGGGTTAAGCATTCTTTACCAAAATCGATTCCAGCACGTTTGCTGCATCTTCACATTTGTCTGTAGCCAGTTCCAGGGTTTGCAGAACTTCTTTTTGTTTGATCAGTTCTATGGCATTGGTCTCGAATTCAAACAAACGGGCAATGGCAAGGTTACAAACGTAATCGGCCTGGTTTTCCCCACTGTTGATGCGCACACAGGCATCGGCAATTACACGGATATTTTTGAAGCTTCTTAATTCTTTGATCGCCTTTTCCAGATCTGTACACATCTCAACCAG
>CAMLDJ010000175.1 GCA_946478755.1 uncultured Pedobacter sp.
TTAGAAAATCAAGAAAACGACAAAATAATAAGAATCGATATTGACGAGCAAATGAGATCCGCTTACATCGATTATTCGATGTCGGTTATCGTATCAAGGGCCCTGCCTGATGTACGGGATGGATTAAAGCCGGTACACCGGCGCGTGTTATACGGAATGCTTGACCTGGGATTAACGAACAATAAACCATATAAAAAATCTGCACGTATTGTTGGAGAGGTACTTGGTAAGTATCACCCGCACGGCGATGCATCGGTATACAATACCATGGTAAGGATGGCTCAGGAGTGGAGCCTTCGGTATCTGATGGTAGAAGGACAGGGTAATTACGGATCAATTGATGGCGACTTTCCTGCGGCTATGCGTTATACAGAGGCACGTTTCCAGAAAATAGCCGAAGAAATGCTGGCCGATATCAATAAAGACACCGTCGATTTTCAGCTGAACTTTGATGATTCCTTACAGGAGCCTACTGTACTTCCTTCAAAAGTTCCAAACCTGCTCATTAACGGTTCATCCGGTATCGCGGTAGGTATGGCAACCAATATGCCGCCTCATAATCTTACCGAAACCATCAACGCAACTATAGCCTACATTGACAATAATGAGATCACTATAGCTGAGCTAATGAAGCATATCAAAGCACCGGATTTCCCTACCGGGGCCATAATTTATGGCTATGCAGGTGTTCAGGAAGCTTTTGAGACAGGAAGAGGCCGTATTGTAATGCGTTCTAAAGCGGAGATAGAAACGAATAAGGACCGCGAAACCATCATTGTTACAGAAATACCTTACCAGGTAAATAAAGCGATGATGATCGAGCGTACTGCAGAACTGGTTGGCGAGAAAAAAATAGAAGGCATATCCAACATTAAAGATGAATCCAATAAAGACGGTATCCGTATCGTTTATGAGATCAAACGTGACGCAAATGCTTCTATCGTTTTGAATAACCTGTTCAAGCAAACGGCTTTACAAACTTCATTCAGTGTCAATAACATCGCTCTTGTTAAAGGCAGACCACAATTGCTGAACCTGAAAGAGCTGATTCATTATTTTGTTGAGCACAGGCACGAAGTGGTTATCCGTAGAACGAAATTTGAGCTTGCTGAAGCTAAAAAACGTGCGCATATTCTGGAAGGATTGCTGATTGCGCTGGATCACCTTGACGAAGTTATTCAGCTGATCCGCAGCTCAGAAACGCCAGAGGAAGCCAGGCTAGGTTTAATGGAGAAATTTGGCCTGTCAGACATCCAGGCCAGAGCAATTCTTGACATGACCCTGCGCAGGTTGACAGGTCTGGAACGTGATAAGATCAAAGAAGAGTACAACGAATTGATGAAAACGATCGAATACTTACAGTCTATCTTAGACGATGAAGGTAAACGTATGCAGATCATCAAGGACGAACTGACCGAAATGAGAGAGAAGTATGGTGATGAGCGCAGAACTACTATTGTTCATTCGGCAGAAGACATGAGTATGGAAGACTTCATTGAAGATGAAGAGGTAGTGATTACCATCTCTCATGAAGGCTATATTAAACGTACACCAGCTACAGAATACCGTACCCAGGGAAGAGGCGGCAAAGGTTCTAAAGGAAGTGATTCCAGAAATGAAGATTTTATTGAGCACCTGCTGATTGCCTCTAATCATAATTATATGTTGTTCTTTACCGAAACAGGCCGCTGTTTCTGGTTAAGGGTTTACGAAATCCCGGAAGGATCAAGGTTAAGTAAAGGAAGAGCTATCCAGAATATCATCAATATTCCTAAGGAAGAAAAGATCAAAGCCTTTATTAAGGTGAAGAACCTTAAGGATCAGGAATACCTGGAAAACAATTACATCATCATGTGTACCAAAAAAGGAACGATTAAGAAAACTTCTTTAGAAGCTTATTCGAGGCCAAGGGTAAACGGTATTAACGCAATTAATATCAATGAAGGTGATCAGTTGCTGGAAGCAAGTTTAACTACGGGCTCAAGTGAAATTGTAATGGCTTTACGCTCAGGAAGGGCAATTCGTTTCAATGAAGAGAAGGTAAGGCCAATGGGAAGAACTGCAACCGGTGTACGTGGAGTCACACTGGCGCATGAAAAAGATGAAGTAGTTGGTATGATTGCTGTTGATGATCCGGGTGCAACCGTACTTGTCGTTTCAGAAAAAGGTTATGGTAAACGTACTGATATAGAAGACTATCGCGTTACTAACAGAGGTGGTAAAGGTGTTAAAACAATTAATGTTACTGAAAAAACCGGAAACCTTGTTGCCATTAAAAATGTTACTGATGCTGACGATCTAATGATCATCAATAAATCAGGCATCGTAATCAGGATCGTTGTTAGTGCATTGAGGGTTATGGGACGTGCAACACAAGGCGTTCGGTTAATCAACCTGAAAGGTAATGATGAGATCGCATCCGTTGCCAGAATTGAACATGAGGAGGAAGAAGTTGAAGAAACCGAAAATTATGTTGTGGTAGACGGAGAGCCTGCAGGTGAAATTAGTGATGATTCTGCTGACGAAAACGATGAAGAAGAAGGAGAGGCTGATGACGATGCTACAGAAGAAGAAAAATAATAAGAAACTATCAAGAATTGTTAAACATAATCTAATAAAATGAAGAAGGTACTTTTAGGTATATTGTTTGTAGGTGTGACCTCATTTGCAAACGCTCAAAAAAGTGAGATCAGTGAGGCTAAAAAAGCATGGAATCTTTTAGGCATCACTACAGGCAAAACCTTAGCGGATCATTTGAAAGCACTAAATGGCGGACTGGCACACACCGATCTGGCGATTGCGCATGAAAAGTCCAAAGATTTGCCGGATGCCTGGTCTTACAGGGCATTATTTGCGTCCAGAATCGCATTGGTTGATTCTGTTGATTTAAATAATGCGAAAGCGAAACAGAAAATAGCCGAAGAGGCCATCGCAAAAGCCCAGGAACTGGATAAAAAAGGTGGTGAAAAAGAAAATATTGATCAGGCAAAGGTCAATGTAGAGAATGCCGTAAGAAACAGGGCGATCTATGCCTATAAAAAGAAGGACTTTGCGGCAGCACTTGAAGCTTTTAATGAGATCACTACTAAAAACCCGAAAGACACCTCCATGTTTGTGAATGCAGGTGTAACTGCAAAAGAATTGCAGAACTACCCGGAAGTGATCAGAAATTTCAAAAAAGCAATTGAGCTGAATTATCCGGATTCAAAAGTCTTATACTCAGAGATCGTTAACATTACCTTTGATAAATTGAAAGACAGTGTTACCGGCCTGGCCCTGATTAAAGAAGCTGCAGCAAAATTCCCTGATGATTCTTATTTTATTGGTTTAGAGACAGATCACTACATCAAAACGGGTGACATCGCAAAATCTCAGGAAATGCTAAGCAAATTAATCGCTAAAGACCCTAAAAATGCCACTTATCAATATTTAATGGGAGATACCTATTACAAACAGGCTTTAGCTATACAAACGCAAAGAAATGCTTTGGATGTCAAAAAAACCAAAGAATTCAATGAATTGGGCGTTAAGATGACAAAATTCATTGATCAGTCTATACCTTATTATAAAGCTGCTTTAGAACTGGATCCTAAAAATGTTAATGCACTGGAGAACCTGAAAGTTATTTATCTGTTTAAAGATGATAAGGTTAACTACGAATTGATTAACAAAAGACTGGAAGCACTGAAGAAATAATTCAACAAGAATAGCAAAGTAAAGAGAGGGGTAATTTTTATCCCTCTTTTTTTTTTATAAGTTTGTAACAAGAACATGTTTTGTATGAGTAAGATATCTTTTGTTTGTAGTGTATTCCTGATTTCCATAAGTTATAACGTTGCCTTTGCCCAAAAAAGCCAGCTTCAAATCGCACGTAACAGTGTTGGCAAACTTCAGGTTGCCATCAATGCCAAACAGGACGTTAAGAAGCAGCTAACGTTACTAGGAGAGGGGATTAAAGCTGCCGAAGCAGCCCAGAACGACAAAAAAACAGGGAAATGGCCGGAAACATGGGCCGTAAAAGCATATTTAAGTTCTTATGTATCGGTCATAGAAACTGATGAGGGCAATGCAGATAAATATTATAGCCTTGCGCTCAAAGCAATTGATTCCGCAAAAAAGCTGGATAAATTCCAGGCCAATCATCAGCTGATCGCTGCATCAGATTACAATGTGAACATCAGAAAACAAAAGAAAGGTAACGCAGCATATGCGAAAGGGGATTTTGAAGCGGCATATGAGCTCCTTAAGGAAGTCAGCGATTATTTACCTAAAGATACCACACTCGCCATCAATACAGCACTGTCGGCACAAAGCATCCAGGCATTCGACAAAGCTTTGATCTATTTTAAAAGAGCAAAGGATAATGGCATTAAAAACCCAGTGGTTTTCCAGAATATGGCCAGCATTTATAGCTCGAAATTTGAACATGAACTCGCTATACGAACCCTTGAGGATGGCATTAAAGTTAACCCTTATAACGTTTTCCTAACCAATGATTACATCAACCTCTTGTTGGATAATGAAAAATATCCGGAAGCCATGCGGGTGATTGAATCGACACTTAAGGTTGAAACAAGCAATAAATTACTCTATTTCTTATACGGTTATCTGCAGCAACATAAAGTCAACTACAGCACTGCAGAACTTGCCTATAACAAAGCTTTAGCGCTGGATGAGAATTATTTTGATGCATTGTATCAATTGGGCTTGGTGTATATCAATTCTGCAAATCAATCACTTAAATCCGGCGCGGCTGAAAAAGCGCCCAAATTTTCTTCATACATCAACAGAGCAGAAATTGCATTGCTTCAGGCGCACGAAGTCAACCAGAACGACAAAGCAACGATCCAGCTGCTGATCGAGATCTATACCAGAAAGCAAAGATTAGATAAAGTTCAGGAACTTAAAGCAGAACTGGCAGAGTTTTAACTAAGAACTGTCAGAGCTGACCTTCAGGTAAAACCCTTGAATAGGGTGTTATCATTATTATTACTTAACATAATATTAATTATGGTACTGCATGGCTTTTCGAGAAGGAGGCTTTATATATGCTATAGAGAGAAAATTATTTTACCCTTTGAATTAAATAAACCTAAAAAATGTTGATATTACTAGCTAAAATGGTCAAATAATTGATATGCCTTAATATAAGTTTTACCTATGTTTCATCGTCCGGTCAGAAGTATTCATGATTTTTTGTTAAGTACTTATTTTGCTGACGGATTACGTATCACATTGGGCGTGCTTTGTCCGTCGCTCATTCTTGCCCAGTTTGGTTTATTGCAGTACGGAATGACCTTATCCTTAGGCGCTTTGTGTGCGAGCGTCGTGGATTCTCCGGGACCAATCGTTCACCGCCGAAACGCGATGCTGATCACTACAGCATTGATCACACTCATTTTTATTGTAGTTGGGCTAACCAACAGCAATATTTATTTCACAGCAATGCTGATCGTATGCTTCAGTTTTATTTTTTCCATGTTTTTCGTGTATGGCACCAGGGCTGCTTCAATCGGAACAGCTGCGCTGCTTATCATGGTCTTAAGTATAGATGATCTGCGACCCTGGCAGGAAGTCCTGTTTTCTTCTGCACTTCTCCTCGCAGGAAGCATCTGGTATACCCTTTTGAGCTATTTTTTCTATAGGCTACGCCCTTTCCGTATTGTTCAGCAAACTTTAAGTGACGCTATTCATGAAGTCAGCCTTTTTTTAAGAGCAAAGGCTAAATTTTACCATCAAAACGTCGACTATGATGATAATTATGCCGACCTGCTTCAGCTTCAAGTCCTAGTTCATGAAAAACAGGATGCTGTGAGGGAAGTATTGTTTAAAACGAGAGAGATTGTAAGGGACTCAACTCCTGAAGGGAGATTTCTTCTGCTGGTCTTTGTAGATATGGTGGATCTTTTTGAGCAGGTGATGTCTACCTATTACAATTACAAGCAGTTGCATGAGCAATTCGACTCCTCAGGCATATTAAGACATTACGAGTCGGTCATCATCAAGATAGCAGATGAGCTGGACGACATTGCTTTTGCTTTAAAAACCGGTGGCACCCCTAGCCTGCCCACTTCCCTGATTGAGGATGTAGAGAAACTAAGGAAGGAGATCACTCAGCTGGAAAGTGAAAACAAAGACGGTAAATACAATACATTGGGTATTATCGCCTTGAAAAATATTGAAGTTAACATCGAAAATATTCTTTCCCGCCTCAAAACGATCAACAGTTACTTCAACAAGAAGGAAAAGAAAAATCTGAAAGCCCGGGAGATTGAGATCGATAAATTCGTAACCAGGCAAAATGTTGATCCGCAGCTGCTTTACGAAAATATCACTTTCAGTTCCTCCACATTCCGTCATTCGCTGCGTGTAGCCATTGTTATGCTGATTGGGTACATCGTGGCAAAATCATTAAGCTTTTCGCACAGTTACTGGATCCTGCTGACCATCCTGGTAATTTCCAAGCCAGGCTTCAGTTTAACCAAACAAAGAAATTATGAACGCATCGTTGGAACCGTGATCGGTGCTTTTATAGGGATGGGTATCCTTGTCTACATTCAGGATAAAAATACCTTATTTGTTATCCTGCTATTCTGTATGATTGGGGCCTACAGTTTCCAGCGTAAAAACTATGTGGTAAGCGTCCTGTTTATGACCCCCTATATTTTGGTTTTGTTCGATTTCCTTGGAATGGGAAGCTTATCTATAGCCCGGGAAAGAATCTATGATACGCTGATTGGTTCTGGTATCGCATTATTAGCCAGCTATTCCCTGTTTCCCAATTGGGAACATGAAAAGCTTAAAGAAGGAATGCTTGACATTCTTAAAGCCAACATCAAGTATTTTGAAGAGGTTGTGCTCTTGTATGTAAACGGGCTAAACAACCTGACGAGTTATAAGGTGGCCCGTAAAGAGGTATATGTTGCAACAGCCAACCTGGCTTCACTTTTTCAGCGCATGTTCTCTGAACCTAAAAGCAAGCAGATCATGATGACAGAACTGCATCAGTTTACCGCATTGAACCATCATCTTTCTTCTTATATTGCTACACTGTCCTTATACAAGAAGGAACATGCCCTTGTCGTGGCAAACTTTGATGACCTTAAACCGGTCGTTCAGAACACGATTTACCTGTTAAACCTGTCTGTCGAAAATCTGCAGGAAAATAAAGGTATTACCAGTAATGTCCCGTTGATCAGAAGCAAATTCAACGAATTACCCAAAACGCAAACTGATGATGTCGTTATCGCTGAACAGATTGATCTGATACAAAAAGTTGCCTATGACATCTTTAAACTGTCAGAAAAAATTAAATTGTAAACTTTTAAAGCATCTTCAGCGTTTTAGTTGGAATTAAAAGAATCAAAAAAAGTATGGAAAAGTTGTATACAGCCTCTGTAACCGCCAAAGGTGGAAGGAATGGTCATATTAAGTCAAGCGATGGAACAATAGAATTTGATGTTAGAAAACCAAGGGAAATGGGCGGACAAGGTGGTGCTACAAATCCAGAACAACTATTCGCAGCAGCTTGGGGCCCCTGTTATCTCGGGGCACTTGGAGCTATAGCCGAACGCGAAGGTATTGATATTTCCGAGGCCAGCGTAGAGGTGCATATCTCCCTGAACCAGGAAGGCAGTTCATCTGTTCTTTCTGCAGATCTGGACGTACACATTCCCGGTATTGCGATAACAGAAGCACAGACCCTGGCGGACAAGGCTAGTCACGCCTGCCCTTATTCTAAAGCGACAAAAGGTAATATTTCGACAAGGGTAACCGCAATTTAATCTGGCCCTGATTTTAAAAAAAAAAAGCTGTTTGGTTATGAAACAGCCTTTTTTTTAAAATCATACTTATGCTAAACGGTAGCTTCCACAGGACTGTTTAAGGTATTTACAGGTCTTCCGTTTTTAAAGGCCTCCCTTGTTTTTAAGCCCAGAAGTTCAAACATGGCCATATCATCCACAAATGCAGGATTTGGCGTAGTCAGTAATTTATCACCCGCAAAAATGGAACTCGCACCGGCCATAAAACAGAAAGCCTGTTCCAGGGTACTCATTTCATTTCTTCCGGCAGACAAGCGCACTACCGAGTTCGGCATTACAATACGGGCAGTCGCAATCATCCTGACCATGTCCCAGATCGGAACACGTGGCTGGTCTTCCAAAGGCGTCCCTTTCACCGGAACAAGGGCATTAACCGGAACCGATTCAGGATGAACTTCCATATTCGCCAGTGTCTGCAACATGGCAACCCGGTCTTCGGTAGTCTCACCCAGTCCAATGATGCCTCCGCTGCACACCGTTAATTTCGCTTTGCGCACATTTTTAATTGTATTTAAGCGATCGTCATAAGTCCGGGTTGAAATGATCCGTTTGTAGTCTTCCTCAGACGTGTCGATATTGTGGTTGTATGCATATAAGCCTGCATCAGCAAGCTTCTGGGCCTGGCTTTCTGAAAGCATGCCGAGTGTACAGCATACCTCCATGTCCATTTCATTTACGGCTTTAACCATTTCAATCACCCGGTCAAAATCCCGGTTGTCGCGTACTTCTCTCCATGCAGCACCCATGCACAGGCGGGAGGCTCCCCCCTCCTTTGCCTTCACTGCAGCGGTAACTACCTGGCTCAGCTGCATTAATGGCTGAACCTCTAAGTCAGTATGGTAGCGCGCTGCTTGCGGACAATACGAGCAATCTTCCGCACATCCACCCGTCTTTATAGAGATCAGGGAACTTACCTGGACCTCCGCATAATCTTTATTTTCACGATGTATGGTTGCAGCTTCATAAACTAAGTCCAGAAATGGTTTGTGGTAAATTGCCGAAATCTCCTCTTTAGTCCAGTTGTGTTTTGTTGGTTGCATATATTTGGTGTATTATAGTAAAAGTTTGCTTGCCATTCCCAGCAAGAGTAAAAATCCGAAAACGTCTGTAAATGTGGTAATAATTATGGATGATGCAATGGCCGGGTCAATCCCGATCCTTTTCAAGGCCAGTGGAATACCTGCCCCTGTTATCCCGGCAATCAGTAAGTTACCAGTCATCGCTAAAAAGATAACCAGTCCAAGCATCGGGTTCGAATCAAAGTAAAGGGCAAATAGAAATACAATTGCTCCCGTACAGGCCCCGTTAATCAGTCCAACCGTAAACTCCTTTAGAATCGTCCTGTACGCCTGGTGATCCGTGAGGTCATATAGTGAAATCCTTCTTACGGTTACGGCCAAGGCCTGTGTAGCCGCATTTCCACCCATCCCCGCAATAATGGTCATATAGGCTGGCAATACGGCGATCAGTTCTATAGTGCCGTCAAAATGCCGTACAACCGACGAAGCTAAAAAAGCAGTACCCAGGTTAAGGATCAGCCAGGGTAACCTCGATTTTACCGCTTCAATCCAGTTACCGCTCAGTTCCTCATCTTCCGATACCCCTGATATTTTTAAAATGTCTTCCGTATTTTCGTCTTCCAGAACGTCAATTACGTCATCAAAGGTTACCCGGCCTAAAAGTTTCATGTCCTTGTCCAGTACCGGAATACTGGTAATGTTGTATTGCGAGATCAGCCTTGCTACTTCTTCCTGATCTGTATCCGGATATACCCAGGCCACTTCGGCCTTTACCAGTTCCGTTATTTTGGCATTTCCTTTAGCCTTGATGATGTCTTTTAAGGATACGATTCCCTGAAAAACATTGTTGTCATTTACTACAAAAATGGTATAGAACTCTTCAATCTCTTCACTTTGCCTGATGATCTCATCAATAGCATCCTTCTTGGTCAGGTTCAGGTTGATCCGGATGAACTCCGTATTCATCAGACCACCGGCGGTCTCTTCGTGGTAGCTTAATAAATTCCTGATGCTGGAGGCGTCATCTTCGCTCAGATCTGCAAGAATCTCCTTTTGTTCATGCTCTTCCAGCTGGGAAATGATGTCGGTCGCATCATCATAATCGAGCTCTTCAACAATTTCTGTACGCTTATCCGGATGCAGCTGTAAGAGCAGCTCCTCCGGATGGGATTCCTCATGCATTTCCGAGATGACCTCAGAGGCAATTTCCACATCCAGCAAATTGATGATCCTTTGCTTATCATCCTTGTTTAAATTCTCAAATAAAATAGCGATTTCCGAAGCATGATACTCCCCCAGAATAACTTTTAGCTGTTCATCATCACCGCTTAGGGCTAGCTTAATCTTAGATACGTCTGTTTTGTCTAGATCGAAAGATTGCATGAGGCCGTAAAGGTAATAATAATCAATCCTATTTAAACCATCCTTTGCGCCAGAAATATATGATTTGTAGCAGGGCGATGAGCCCCATAACAATTACCGTATATAAATAACCATGTTCCTGGTAAAGTTCCGGCATGTTTCCAGGTAATACCTTGCCGGTTACCGGATCTTCAATGGCAAAATTCATTCCATAGATGCCTGCTATAAAAGTTAAGGGGATAAATATGGAAGAGATAATGGTCAGCACTTTCATGATCTCATTCATCCTGTTACTGATGATGGACAGGTACATATCGATATTACTGGCTGAGATCTCCTTCAATGATTCAACAAGATCGATGATCTGAACACAATGGTCGTACGCATCCCTGATGTACATTTTCGTTTCATTCGAAATCAGTAGACTATCACTTCTCAGCATATCATTCAGTTTATCCCTTTCCGGCCAAACCACCCTCCTTACATTGATCAGATTGCGCTTCACAATTTGGGTATCGAACATGACCGTCCGGTCCGGCTTATCAAACAGGCGGTCTTCAATGAGGTCCAGTTCCTCTCCCCAGTTCCCGAGTATCTGAAAATAGGTATCAATAATGATGTCCATCAGGGCATACATCAGGTAGCTGCTGCCCGCAATGCGGATGTTGCCTTTTCCAACTTCTAACCGGTTACGAACAGGCTCCAAACAATCCTCATAGCTCTCCTGAAAAGTAAATAAG
>CAMLDJ010000176.1 GCA_946478755.1 uncultured Pedobacter sp.
ATAAAGGTCATCCCTCCTAAATCTCTTGATTTCTGTACCCAGCCACACAGGGTGACGTTTTCGTCCAGATTTTTAATCGTTAAAGCTCCGCAAGTAGTTGTTCTTAACATTCTTATTAAAGTATTAAGCGGCAAAAATATTGATTTTGAACGGGATATTTCAACCTTCGGTGAATTTAGCTTAGTATATTGAAAATATTTCTGCTAATCGTGTAACGTTTTAAAAAAACGATTGTCATTTAGAAGAACTGAAAAACATTGGAAACTGTATACATCGATAAAAACGCAGCCCTTATAAACGAGTGTCGGCAAGGGAACCGTAAAGCACAATTTGAAATTTACAAGTTGTATGCGAAGGCTATGTATAATGTGGCACTACGAATCGTGAATTTTGAGGAGGAGGCAGAAGATGTATTGCAGGAAGCGTTTTTAGATGCCTTTACACGAATAGACGGTTTTAAAGGGGATGCAACCTTCGGTTTGTGGCTAAAGCAGATCGTGATCAATAAATCGATTAACCAATTGCGTAAGCGGAAGGTGGAATTTGTGCATATTGAGGAGCTTGACGTAGCGGAAGAGCGTGATACAGAAGACTGCGATGCCGGTGAAGATCTGCAGTGGAGGGTGGAAGAGATCAGGGAAGCAGTGGCACTGTTGCCTGACAGGTACCGGGTGGTATTAACTTTGTATCTGTTTGAGGGCTACGATCATGAAGAGATCTCCTATATTTTAAAGATCGCTGAGGGAACTTCACGCACTCAATATATGCGTGCAAAAATGAAATTAAATGACCTATTGATAAAGAGAGGAGTTAAAGATGAAGAATAATGGGATTGAAGCATACATTAAAGAACATAAGAAGGAATTCGATCTTAAAATGCCGTCTGATCAGCTGTGGAGTAGAATTGATGCTGCATTAGCTAAAGAAAAGGTGAAAAAACCTTCCAGACTTATATTTTGGTTGGGAGTGGCGGCATCGTTGATGGTGCTCATGACGTTTGTTTTTGTATACAACAACCGTAAGCGGGATAGATCGCTCAACCTGGCAGACATC
Organism: uncultured Pedobacter sp.; assembly: GCA_946478755.1. The sequence continues at coordinate 1,054 of CAMLDJ010000176.1, forward strand.
AATCCTGTTTATGCACAAAAAGAGGAGCGCTTTGCCAGTCTTATTGAAGAGAAAAAGGATAGTTTACAGGTCTATGCGAAAAAGAATCCAGTACTGTATGCTCATTTTAGTGCTGACCTGAGTAAGCTGGGAAATGATTATGAGCGGCTCAAAACAGAGCTGCAGAGTAGCCCGAATCAAAAAGTAGTGGTAAAAGCAATGGTCAAAAATCTGGAGCTTCAATTGCAGGTGATCAATCAGCAACTGTCAATAATAAATGAGGTTAATCAGTATAAAGAGGAGAATCAGATATGAAAAAATTAATTTGGGGAATGGTTAGCCTGTTGATTGCCGTAAATTGTGCTGCTGCAAAGCCGCTCCCGCAAGATCCCGACGACCCTATGCGATCGAAAACGTTTTCCAGATCTTTTGCTATGGACGGAAACGATCAGTTAAATCTAAATAATAGCTATGGGGATATTCTGATCAAAACCTGGGACAAGAAGGAAGTGCGGATGGATGTAAGCATTAAAGTATATAGCAAAGATGAGCAGGATGCTCAGCGTCTATTGGACAGAACAATTGTAGAAGCCGGTAAAAGTGGAGATCAGGTTTCTTTTAGAACGAATTTCGGGACGCGAGCCGGGCAATATGGAAGCAAGGTGAAGAACGGAAGAACCATATGGAGAAGAGAAGTAAAGGTGAATTATGTTGTTTATATGCCTGCTTCAAATGCTTTGACCTTAAGCAACCAGTACGGGAATGTGAATATGGGCTCTTTTTCCGGATCATTGAATGCAAAGATCCAGTATGGAAACTTTACCGCTGGAAATTTATATGGTGCCGACAATCACCTTGATGTACAGTATGGCAAAACAACTGTTCATGAAATCAGTAAAGCTGTCATCAAACAACAGTACGGTTCAGGTCTTGACCTGGCTATTGTAGGCAGCCTTGAGCTTGACGCACAATATGCGGCAGTTACGATCGGGACTATTAAAGGCAATGCTTCAGTTAAACAGCAGTATGGCCAGGGATTGAATATTGGTTCGGTAGACAACCTGAATCTGGATGCGCAGTATGTCAATGTCAACGTTGGTCGCGTACATGGAAATGCGAATGTTAAACAGCAGTATAATAATATTTCAATCGGATCGGTAAACAAATTAAACCTTAAAGGGCAGTATACCACGGTAAAGATAGAGAACCTGCGAGGAGATGGGATCTTTAGCGTGGAATACGACAGGCTGACCATAGCGCATATCAGTACAGGATGTAAAAGTTTAATTGTGAGCGCAGCTTACGCTCATGTTTCTGCAGGCTTTAATGATAATTATAACGCAGATTTTGAAGTGAAGCTGAGTTATTCAAAGTTTAGCTATGAAGCCAGGGTGGCATCGAAGCTGGTTAGCGATAACAGCAATACTAAAATCTACAGCGGCAGAATAGGCAATGGCGGCGGAGCCAAGGTTCTTGTTAAGGGCGATTACGGCTCGGTGAGTTTTAAGTAGATCGAACTTTTCAAAGGAAAACACAAATGGAAAAAGCTTGTTGAGGAATCAGCAAGCTTTTTTTATATCTTAGCAATCTATTTATTTTTATCTATGGAATTTTTAAGCAGCCCCGAAGCCTGGATCTCACTTTTAACCCTAACTGTTCTGGAAATTGTTCTGGGGATCGATAACATCATCTTCATTTCTATTTTATCTGGTAAGCTGCCTGCCCATCAGCAAAAGAAAGGAAGACAGGTAGGTCTGGCTTTAGCCATGATTACAAGAGTGCTGTTGCTTTTATCCCTTACCTGGGTGATGACCTTAACTGCACCGCTTTTCAATCTTGGGGCGCTGGTAAATATAACAGACGCAGAATGGCTGGAAAAACTGGCGATCTCCGGCCGTGACCTGATCCTGATTATCGGAGGCTTGTTCCTGATCTATAAAAGTACGCACGAAATTCATGATAAACTCGAAAGCGAAGAAGAGAAGGAAATTAAAGGGAAAACATATTCTTTTAGTGGTGTGATTATTCAGATCCTGCTGCTGGATATTGTGTTCTCTCTCGATTCCGTCATTACAGCAGTTGGGATGGCAGAGCACGTAGAGATCATGATCGCTGCGGTGGTTATTGCGGTAATCATCATGATGGTGTCTGCGAGCGCAATCAGTAATTTTGTAAATCACCACCCTACAGTAAAAATGCTCGCCCTATCCTTCCTCTTACTGATCGGCGTTTCCTTACTTGCCGAAGGCTTGGATCAGCACATACCAAAGGGATATATTTACTTTGCTATGGCCTTCTCAATTTTAGTGGAAATGCTGAATTTGAAAATGAAGAAAAATGCTCAGAAACCGGTTGAGCTTCGCAATACCCCGAATGAAAATGAACCCAAAGCCTAATTTCTTTTAATGATTTCTTTTTTTGAGGCCTCACTGGCTGAGTTATCCATACACCGTATCGGAAATAAGGCCGAAGACGAGTTTTATGTATTGTCTGAAAAATCAATTGCAATCAAAGACATTACACTTAGCAATTTGCTGCAACAGTACTTTTTAGGACCCTATGAAAAGGTAAACGAGGTGTATCGTTTCATTCACCCCAACGGAGACCTGAACCTGAATGAAGTGTATCATTTCGCAGCAGAAATTTTTGAAAGGGGCGAGTCCTTTCACGAAAACAGCAAGCAGCTGGCTAAATACCTGTATGATGTGTCCGGCCATCCGAAAATCAAGCCGGGTGAGCTATATGTCGCATATTTCGAGAATGTGCAGATAGAGGGGGAGCTTCATGATGCCATCGGAATCTTCAAATCAGAGACAAAAGAAAGTTATTTAAAAGTTTTTCCTGAGCAGGATGGCTTTGGCCTGAGCTATGAACAGGAAGCGATCAATATCAATAAGCTTGATAAAGGCTGCCTGATCTTTAACACAGATAAGGAGGAAGGCTTCCGTGTTGCTGTTATCGATCAGACCAACAGGAGCGCCGAAACCGTGTACTGGAAAGATGACTTTTTGAAGCTAAAGATCAGGAATGACAGCTTTAATCAAACGGCCAGCGTGCTAGGGGTATATAAGAACTTTGTCACGGAGAAGCTGGACCAGGAATTCGAAATATCTAAAGCAGATAAAATAGATCTGCTGAATAAATCCATGAAATACTTCAAAGAAAAAGAAAGTTTTGATCTCGAAGAGTTTTCTAATGAGGTTATTGGAAACGCCGATGGGATAGAATCCTTTAAAAGCTATAAGAAGAACTTTGAAGAAGAATTTGATCAGCCTATCCCCGATAGCTTTGACATCTCGGGTGCTGCAGTAAAAAAGCAGGCAAGGGTATATAAAAGTGTATTGAAGCTCGATAAGAACTTTCACATTTACATTCACGGCGACAAGGAGTTGATTGAAAAGGGCTTTGATGACGACAAATCCATGAACTATTACAAAGTCTTCTTTAGAGAAGAAGCTTAAGTCGTTTTCCGGCTTCAGCGGGCATAAATATCAATTTGTAAATAAAAACCTGAAATTTTTTCTATTTTGCGAAAAATGGGTGAATTTTTTTAGCATTTTTATGAAATTGCTTTGCTCATCATTGTCTAATAAGTTGTAGATTTATTTTTTAAGTCAACCTTTAAACCAAATATGAACCAGCAATCACAACAAAGCGGTATTTTTAAAGTTATAGGCGCCTCCTCGCTGGGGACGCTAATTGAATGGTACGATTTCTATATTTTCGGAAGTCTTGCTTCAATCATCGGGACACAGTTGTTTCCTGCAGATGCAGGGGCTTCAGCCTTAATTAACACACTCGCCATTTTTGCGGCCGGTTTTATTGTACGTCCTTTTGGGGCACTGGTATTCGGCCGCCTTGGGGATCTGATTGGCAGGAAGTACACTTTTCTGTTAACTCTTGTGCTGATGGGCGGATCAACTTTCCTGATTGGATTGATCCCCTCTTATTCAAGCATCGGTTATGCAGCACCCATTTTGGTATTAATCTTAAGATTGGTACAGGGACTGGCGCTTGGTGGTGAGTACGGGGGGGCGGCTACGTACGTAGCGGAGCATGCGCCTGCCAACAAAAGAGGGTTTTTTACCAGCTGGATCCAGACTACAGCAACGGGGGGACTATTTCTTTCGTTAGGTATAATCGTATTGACCAAGAACCTTGTGGGCGCTGAAGGCTTTGCGGATTGGGGTTGGAGGATACCTTTCCTGCTGTCCATTCTATTGGTTGGCGTTTCTATTTACATCAGGATGAAAATGCATGAATCGCCGATGTTCAGTAAACTAAAGTCAGAAGGTAAAGTATCTAAGAACCCGTTAAAAGAAAGTTTTAACAATAAGACGAATTTTAAAATGGTACTACTTGCCTTGTTTGGTGCCACAATGGGACAAGGGGTGGTCTGGTATACGGGACAATTTTATGCGCAATCCTTTATAGAAAACACCTGTCATGTTGACTTCAACGATTCCAGATATATCCTTTTATGGGGTATAGCCTTTGCCACTCCTTTCTTTGTTATTTTTGGTTCCTGGAGTGACAGGGTAGGCAGGAAGTGGATAATGCTAACCGGGATGCTGTTGGGTGTAATTTTTTACCGTCCGATCTACCAGATCTTCCTGGATGATACTGATGTTACCAAAGTAGAGCAGAAAGACATCGCCTCCATATCTGATCCAGTGGTCATGCGTACAGCTGTTGCGGGAACGGCGGATAGCCTCATCACGACAACTTCTACGGTTAGTTTATTAGATGGGTCATCATTTCAAAAGATACAGTCGCATACGAAATTCGCGGATGCCAGTAAGCCTGCTGTTGAATTGCCGGATACTTATAAGGATAAAAAGCTGTCTACGCCTGTGTTCTGGAAATTTGTGCTGTTAATTTTCTTCCAGATCTTGCTGGTAACGATGGTTTACGGGCCTATAGCAGCTTTTTTAGTGGAACTCTTTCCTACGAAGATCAGATATACGTCTATGTCCTTGCCCTACCATGTAGGTAATGGCGTGTTTGGCGGACTAGTGCCATTTATTGCCACTTTAATTGCCACCTTTCCCGGCTCTACGCCATTATCCGGCCTGTGGTATCCCATAGGCATCGCTGCATTAAGTTTAATAATCGGCACGATCTATTTATCTAACAAAAAGCCCGATCATAACGAGGCTGATTCAGAAAAACCATTAAAACACTCAGCTTATGAACGCGTTTAAAAAAGCATTAGGATTAGTTTGGATCATATTGGGCCCGGCATCCATCATATTCCTATTTATGCAGGCTTTCGAGAAAGTTGGCCTTGCAGAAGAAGGGGTACATAAAACAAATACCGCATTACAATGGGGGATCATATTGTTCATTTTCATTCCAATCAGCGCTGGTTTGGTCATATTTGGCTATTACGCGTTAAAAGGAGAATATGATAAACTCCCCGACAACGAAAGTTTGTAATCTTGTTATTACACAGAAAAAGCCCTTTATCCATTATTTTGGACAAAGGGCTTTTTTATTGGCTTGACCCGTTCTTCAATAAATCAATTAGCAGGTCGATCTATTCCAGGAAGGTTCAGCTGGATAATTTACAGTACTCTTAACAGCAATCCCTTTAAATATTCTCCTTCAGAAAAAGAGATCCGCACAGGATGATCTTCTGGCTGGCTAAACTGTTTAATGATCTGAACCTCACGGCCCGCATCCAATGCAGCCCAGGCAATGATCTGTTTAAAGGTTTCAAGGTCTACCGCCCCGGAACAGGAGAAAGTAGCCAGTATGCCTCCTTTTTTTAAAAGCAGCATGCCAAGCCTGTTTAAATCCTTATAAGCCCTCGCGGCACGATCCAGGGCAGATCTTGATGGGGCATACTTAGGTGGGTCCAGCACCAGCACATCAAAGGTTTTACCTTCTTCTTTGAAAATCCGGAGTTGTTTGTTTACATCCGATTGTATACTGGTCTGTTTATCCTCAGAAAAGCCGTTAAGCTCAAGGTTATGTTTTAAGGTTTCAATAGCCAACGCAGAACTGTCGACACTGGTTACCTGCGCAGCCTCATATTTTAAACTGTTTAATGTAAAGCCACCACTATAGCAAAAGCAGTCCAATACCGACTTGCCTTTTGTATATGACGCAAGTAGCTGCCGGTTGTCTCGCTGATCACAATAAAAACCTGATTTTTGCCCTTCTGCTATATTGATGTGATAAAGGATCCCATTCTCTTTCACTTCAATGAACTCTGGCGGGGTTTCACCCCAAAGCAAACCTTGCACAGGTTCCAGGTTTTCATGTTTGCGTGCTCCCGCGTCACTTTTATCGAATATTCCCTTTGGGTTTAATTCCTGTCTCAGGATGCCAATAATATCTTGCTGTACCGCTTGAATTCCAGCACTTAGTACTTGCAGGGATAGGAAGTCAGCGTATTTATCTACGATCAAACCTGGTAAAAAATCCGCCTCGCTAAATATCAGTCTGCAGGTATTGGTCTGTTCGTTTAACACATGAGCACGGGCGGCAATGGCGCCTTTAATTTTTTGCTGGTACCAACTCTTATCTATAGCAATACCTTCATCCCATTCCAATAAACGTAGTGCTACTCTTGATTGATCATTATAATATCCATAGGCGAGAAACTCTTTTTCTGCCGATCTCACCGTTACCACCTCGCCATTTTCTGGCTGCCCTTTAATTTTATCTATTGCACCAGAGAAAATCCAGGGATGGCGCAGCACAGCGGCTTTTTCCTTACCTTTTTTAAGTATTACATCGATCATTCGGCAAAAGTACGGGAAAAATTTAGGATTCTCTTCGAAGAAGGGACATAGCTGCGCGATGCCCCTAGGTCTTGTCTGAGGGGCCAAATTTTTTGGAAGAGAATGACACTACATGGCTTGTTTTGGCAACAGATTATTATCTGATAAATTGTAATTTCGAATATGGAAGAAATAGCCTGGAATGATTTTGAAAAGGTTGAACTGCGTGCAGGAACAATTCTTGAAGTTTTCGATTATCCTGAAGCCAGAAAGCCTGCCTATAAGGTAAAGGTGGATTTTGGGGAATTCGGGATCAGGATGAGCAGTGCACAAATTACCGCGCTTTATACAAAAGAAGAATTGATTGGAAGGCAGGTGGTAGGTGTGCTGAACTTTCCCAAAAAACAGATTGGTAAATTTATGTCGGAGTTCCTGATCACAGGTTTCGCAGATGGGAACGGAGACATCGTGTTAACCACCTTAAATGGTAAAGTCCCCGATGGGAGTAAAATGATATAATGCTATCTTTGAAGCATGAGCTTTTATAATTTTTCAGAAGAAGTAGATTCGGCGGCAGAAGATGAACATTACATGCGTTTGGCCTTACAGGAAGCGCAGAAGGCCTATCAGGCAGAGGAGATCCCGATAGGCGCGATAGTCGTATGTAAAGGGCGGATAGTGGGCCGTGGCTATAATCTGACAGAGCAGTTAAATGATGTAACCGCCCATGCCGAGATGCAGGCATTTACAGCAGCGGCGCAGACCCTCGGGGGCAAGTACTTAAAGGACTGTACGCTTTATGTAACTATTGAGCCTTGTGTGATGTGTGCCGGAGCAAGTTATTGGACTCAGATAGGCAAGCTTGTATATGGCGCACCGGAACCAAAAAGAGGGTTTACCACGAAAAGCGGGCAGTTGCTACACCCCAAAACAATTTTAAAAAGTGGTGTTCTCGCGCAGGAATGCGGCGCGCTAATGAAAAAGTTTTTCGAAAATAAAAGAGGTTAAACTTGACAAAGTATTGAACAAAACTTAACCTCCTATTGTTATATTTGCTGTTAAAGTCCGCAAAGACAAATTGACGGATGCAATTGAATAATTATTTACACTTTAAATTATACCAGTATGGCTTTTGAACTACCTGCGTTACCATACGCAACAGATGCATTAGAACCGCATATCGATAAACAGACTATGGAAATCCACCATGGTAAACACCACCAGGCTTACGTTACCAATCTGAATAAAGCGCTGGAAGGCAAGCCAGAGGCGAGCCAAAGCATCGAAGAAATTATCAAAAGCATCTCGAAATTTCCTGCGGCAGTAAGAAACAACGGTGGTGGTCATTATAATCACTCTTTGTTCTGGGAAGTTATAGGTCCGAACAAAGGCGGTGAGCCTAAAGGGGAACTTGCTGAAGCGATCAACGCGGCATTTGGTTCTTTTGCGGATTTCAAAACTAAATTTGCTGAGGCCGGTGCAACACGTTTTGGTTCTGGATGGGCGTGGTTAAGCGTAGGTGCTGATAAAAAATTAGTGGTTTCTTCTACACCAAACCAGGATAATCCTTTAATGGACATCGCTGAGGTAAAAGGTACACCGATTTTGGGCATGGACGTATGGGAACACGCTTACTATCTGAAGTATCAAAACAGACGCCCTGATTACATCGCGGCTTTCTGGAATGTAGTGAACTGGGATGCAGTAGCTGAGCGTTTCAAAAAAGCGTAATTTTATTTCCTGATCCACAGAATAAATCATATAAAAGGCCCCTGCAGACTTAATCTGCAGGGGCCTTTTTGTCTTTTACTCATAAATTTGATGTCTGGGAAAGGGCCTCAGCGTTCTTTAGCCTCTTCCGGCTAAACTAATGCAGCCCTGGAGCAGATTATCTAATTTATATCCCTACAACATCTTTCTTCTTTTTCTGCTTCATGGCCTTCGGGATAACAGCCATTATCTCCTCCTTTAGGGCATTTAACATCCTCTTCTTGATGAAATTTTTGTGGGTGGCCAGGCTAATCTCCCTTACCGGCTCGGGCGATTTAAAACGCCTTACTTTACTCAATTGTTTGCTGCTGAGTTCATCCAGAGCCAGTTCTGGCAAAAGGGTAGCGCCACTATTCATGTCAACCATTCTGATCAGTGTTTCCACGCTGCCGGTATTGTAGGTTAGGCCCTGAAGCCGGTTATCTTTGGTTGAGCGGCAAATGTTTAATACCTGTGAGCGCATACAATGGCCTTCATTTAACAGCCAGATGTTTTCATCTTCCAGATCGTCTGCGTCTATAGTTTTCTTTTTATGTAGCTTGCTGTTTCTGCTGATGTAGGTAACAAAGTTCTCGTAATAGAGGGGAAGTTCTTCTATCGCGTTATCGCCCAGTGGCGTAGCCATAATCCCACAGTCCAATATGCCCGTTTTTAAGTGATGGATGATGTCTTCAGTAGTATATTCCCAGATCAATAACTTTAAATCGGGGTACTTCTCCATCATTGCTGCAATCACCTTCGGTAAAAGATAGGGAGCAACAGTAGGAATGATGCCCACCTTAAGTTCTCCGGCTATTCCCTGTTGCTGGTTGCTGATAATTTCTCTGATCTTCTGACTTTCCTGCAATACAACCCGCGCCTGTTCAATGATCTGGGCACCAATTTCGGTTGGCACAACCGGCTGTTTGCTTCGATCAAATATCTTAATGTCCAGTATTTCTTCCAGTTTTTGCACCTGCATGCTCAACGTAGGCTGGGTAACAAAGCACTTTTCGGCAGCCCCCACAAAGCTTCGGTAAGTGTCTACCGCAACAATGTATTCCAATTGAACTAATGTCATATAGCCAAAGTTTATTTTCTTCAGCAAATATATCAATTTTAACTATGCTTCGCCAAAAAATCCTGATAAGCCAGTTCAATGCCCTCTTCCAGTTCAACCTGATGTCTCCAGCCAAGCGCATGTAACTTGGATACATCCATTAATTTTCGTGGCGTACCATC
>CAMLDJ010000177.1 GCA_946478755.1 uncultured Pedobacter sp.
CTAATTGTAAAGTACATTACAAAGGCATTCAGTATCCAACTTGCATACAATGCCTACCCGAAGACAAACGAAAAGCTGCATTAGAAATGATTGAATTTGGAAAAGAATGGTACGCAATGCACAAAGAACTTGGAATTGACTAACAACAAAAAAAGCAGAGCACATAACATCGGTTTGGCAATATGGCAATTGGCTTGCTAAATATCATTAAATTTGGGTAAAGCATTTTATCGTTCATGTCAGATAACTAACACCTAAGCCATGCCTAACAAATATTTTAAAGCACACGAAGCCTACAACCTAAATCCACACCGATATGATATAGGCACCATCATCGGGCTAAAAAATGGCTTCGAGGATAATCTCTTCATTAAAAAACTATTTACGCTACCCGAACTGGAATATCCCGCCTTTTACCAATATCACCTTGCTTATTTTTTAGGAAAGGAACCAGGCGGCGAAGAGGAATTTTTCACCTTTGTTTGGCAGATCGTCCTTAGACGTATCAATTTTTTAGAGCATAAAAATCCTTTTAATTCCAGTCATGCACTGGATATGGAGATACTGGAAAAACTCACAGATTTTCAAAAATATCTTCGTTCGATTGACCAGTGGCATACTCAAAAGACTCTGCCAGAAATTATTGAGGATCAGCATAAGGAAATCAGAAAACAGCAGGCAGAGATCGCCAGGCTAAAGTCCGAACTGCAAAAAGCAACCAGCCTGGAAACCAAACAATACATTGATATTCCTAAAGGTAGGCTCCTCACGCTTGTCGATCTATGTATACAGATGCTTGATCTTAAACTGCCAGATCGCAAAGAGCTGTTGTTTACTCAGTTTCCAATTGTATGGGTAAAACTGATCTGCAAGTATTTCCGGGAAGATCAGCAAGAGATCGACATCGAGCGTGTACGAAGTTATTTCCCAAAAGACAGGGACAATCCAGGGAGCCGTTCCCGTCTTATCCCGATTTATCAAAAGCTATTTGAGATCAAACTGAAAAAAGGAAGGTGAGAAAGTATCCGAGGCCCAATATTTAGTAAGTTAGGTTTTTATATTGCGTTAAATCAGTCATCCAATAAACCCTTTAAATCAAAATAGAAACTTGGAAGAACTAAGGGGACTTACAGCCGGCATCGAAGCAAACGTTGCCAATTTTATAAACAAAATAAAGCATACAGGCACCAAACTGTAGGCAGTTTGCAGAGACAGTTGCTTGCCTAAACGTTCAGTATATAAGATCTTTGAACCTAGTGAGTTATAAAAGCCATGCAGGGCTTAAAAGTAAGGATTTGGACACTATAACATTATAACACTTTATATTCGCTAAAAATAAGCCTTTCCATGACTATTATAAACCAAATTATTTTTCACCAAACTTGCGAATCCTGCACAATTGGCGAAAATTCCTTTTTTTACAATTTATCTAAAGATTTTCTTCTACCTGTACTTCTAGCGCTTTTAGCTTCCTATATGGTATATTGGGTTTTCGTGAAGGAGACAAAAAGAGATAAGCAAAAAGAAGAGGATGTGGAAATTCAACAACAGAAAGACAACCTGCAATTTTTTTCCAATATTATCGCAAGTAGCACCAGAACATCCGAACAGCAAAATGAATATCTAAAGGAATTTGTTACTTTACTTGATTCGGATCATGTTAATTTTCATTTACTTACCTTCATATCTTTAAATGATTTGCGTCGGGTTACCGAAGACTTAAATCTCGAAAAATATTTATTGGCTTATGTAAATTACTATAATGGGGATAGGAAAGCAAGTATAAAGGAATTTAATGAGATCATTACCAGTGTTGATTTTTTACACGAAATTTTAAAACAAATTCCTTTACAATTGCAGAAAGCACAGGAGTTTGATACAGAACGCAAGCTAAAATTTCAAAGACAGTTTGAAGCCGCCTTCAATTTGACCGCCAAGATAGTCGTTGACTTACAAAGCTCTGATGTTGAGACTTCAGAAGAAATGTCAAAGCTTGGTGATGCTTTCCAGACTTCACACCCCGGCAATAATTATGACTTAGAATTTTATTACACCCACTTTTTTGTTCCGTTTAACGATTTTGCCATTAGTTACATTTTATCTGGCAAACCTGATAATTTGGACATTAAAGAATTGGGTATACTAACAAGAGATGGAAAGCAATCTTATCTACATATTCTTAGTGAAAACCAAACATTGGCTAAAGATTTCAAGGAACAAAATGAACTCATAACATCGGCTATAATAGAGCTAAAAAAGCATGCTAAAAGATTAACCGAAAACTTTTGACGTAATTTTAGCGAATTTTTCCTAGTCTATATCCTCTGTATTCGTTGCTTTTGGCAATTCTTGCCTCTCATATTTAACACCGTTCGCACCAATACTAAATGCCTTTGTCGGACTAAGATTTATTCTATTCATTAATTTATCCCTTTTTGCAAAAGTGGACTTCGTACCAACAACTTCGCCTGTTTTGCTAATTAGGTAAGTGAATTCCCATTTGTCCTTGCTATTATAAACAAAGCAGATTTCCGAAATATCGATCTTGCCTTGCAAATCATGAACCCTTTGATGGATTTTGGACAGATTTTTATCTGAGATTGCCTTTACAATTCGATTTGCATCATCAGATTTTATTTGCAGCTCAATATATGGATCACCCGGAATTTCAAATATTGTCAACAACACTTTGTTTTTCGGAACCATATTTTTCCTTGCAATACGTATTGTGTCGGCAATGTTGGAGAGAAGTTTTTTAGAAGCATTTTTAGCGAATTTATATGCGTCCTCTCCAATGTCTTCGGCAATTTTTTCTCCGATTTTCTCTAACAGGGGCTTCAACAATGGTTTAAACACCGTATAATATCCCACAAGAGTGACCACCAATTGGGGATCGGGAAGATAGCTTTTGCGCATTGACGCGTCTAGTGTTACCTCTCCTTCAAAAACCTCGCTTAAACTCTGTCCCGTTCTGTTAAAGGATTCAAACGACCTAAAGTTATTCTTATCAACCGAAATACAAATTTTTGTCTGTTCATTGTTTCCTCTACTCACAAAGGAAAGTGGAGTTCCGGAATCTTCAATTATTAAGTCAGGATTCCAGTCAGCAACCTTTCTGTTTAAAAAAGCAATCGGTTCAACTAATGCATGATGGATAGCGCCGTTCCGTATAATCTCAGCATTATCTAAATATCCTACTGGGGGCAGGTCACGCCGATGGTTCACTAAGTAACGGAGTTTCAGATTTCCATTAACAACTTCAACATAATCCTGCAATTGATTTAAACCGACATAATCACCATGCTTATCTATTGTTGTTGACCTTCCCACTGTTTTTTTGGACATATTTCTTTCTATTAAAATATAAAAATACTGATATTTCTTTAAGCTACCTCATTAATGATATGAGAACTCATAAGCCTGGATATAGAGTAGTTATCTAGTCAAAAATTCTTTGTACTTTAACAGCATTAACAACCAAATTATGACGCTAATTGAATTTATAAAATCGCTAGTTGCACAAGATAGTCGCTTAGGCGACCTTGCAGAAGATGTAATGGGTGACAAAAACTTTCCTTACGACCAGCCGGAAGAGCGTGTTGTTTCTTATTTAAAGTTTGTTCTTGGCAGGCAAAATAACGATGAAGTGTTTGAAGAACTTATGGCAGCTTATGAGCTTAATAAAAAAACTCCTGTTGAGCTTACCGATTTGGATGTACAATTTGCACCAATGAAAGCTGAACGTTGGGATTTTTTAAAGATAAATTTCCCTTGCGACAGGGTTATCACCGTCGGAGAATATGGAGACATATATCGTTATGCAGTGGATTCTATCGGTGAAAAAGCGATCAAGTTCGATGTTTATGCAAAATATAAGCTGACGGAATTATCTATGGTTGACGTGCGAGACATTTATTTTGGTGATCTTTCAAAAGAACTTACTGTACAACAGGCGCTCGAGCAACTAGCCGCCAATCATTTTAACGGCACTCGTAAACCGACCCAACCGAATTATACAGAGATGCTTACTTATCTGCAAAGCCAGTTAAAAGACCCTTTGGATATATAACTTTAAAAGTGCAAATATTATTTATTCTCGAAAATCCATTTGCAGTTGATAGGGCAAGAAATGCGTTGGGAAGCTTTGCTGAACCCGACTCAATTTATTTTGTCCATGATTTTAAGGATGCAAGAGAATACATTGAAAAACAGGTAGTAGAAAAGCAATCAGCGCTTGACCTAGTAATTACCCAGCACGAAATTTTTGGCGAGCAAGCATCGGATTTTAAAAGAATGCTAACATCATCTCCAAAAAAAACTTACTCCCACTTTGATTTTAATCTCGATAAACTACCCGTCGTTTTACTATTGCCCGAGAGCGAAAATTTAGCATTCTATGAAAAGCAGAGCTTTTCTGACTTTTTGCACTATTCAGGTGAAGAAGAATTGCACAAAATAATTCCTACACTAAGAAGCGAAGTAAAAAAATGGCGACGCAGCGTTGTTGACGAAATGGACAACTTGGGAATACGCTATAACTCAGGTGTTGTTGATTATACCTATTATTTTGAAAAAGTAAAGAACTACGTTGACACAAAAATATTATCGGAGAATTTTAAGCAGATTCCTCGCAAATTAAATTACTACTGGTTAGCGGACAATAAAAGGCAGATTGAAAAGGCAATAGATGACTATATAACATTGCTTAAACGAACCCACAGGCAAAACAAGAAAAAAGAGGAGAAGCTTTATCATAAGTTTTTTAACGAAAATAAATTTTTTCTAAAACGGGATAGTTCCTCTGAATCCTGGTATGAGCAACGCTTACATTATAATCCGGATAATTACCATGAACCTGATTACAGTTTACAACCTAGTACAAATTATCAGACTGACTTAAATATATTGGAGGTGAAATTGCCCAACGAAGGGTTTGTAAAAAAAACGTCTTTTCATCCAAATCTTTACTCACGTGTTTTTGGTCACTTAGGACAAATCAACGATTATAAGGAGTATCTTGAAAGTGAAGAGTTCGACGACATTATTAAGGCCAAGTATGGTTGGCGGCCGAATAAAATCGGTTATCATCTATTGATGGGGAGAAAGCAGGACAAAGACGATAATATGGAGGTTATCGAAAAGAGAATGCGGCAATTTGGTCAGGGAAACATTTATCTTATGACCTATGATGAGTTATTGGAATATCAGGTGAAGTATTTGGAACGCATAGGGTTATTGGAAATAAATTAACCAGCAGTTTACAACATCTTAGAAAATTTATTATACAAAGGCTGATGATTTAGGAAGGGCTTTGTTTTTGGTTAATTCGGTGCTATGTAGTTAAATACGTTTATATTATTTAACTTTACATACACAACTTATAAACTAAACTTTATTAACGTTTTATGACTCTTGACGAAAATTCTACTAAAATTATCCTTGCCGTTGCGGCGGTAGTTGCCGCTGCATTAGGCGGCTCATTAATTGCAATTAGGAAATCAAAAAAAAGAAACACTAAAGTACACCAGGAAAATATTACAGTTTCCGGTACTGGCGGTAAGGTTGTTGGCGGCGATGATAATTCAACTAATTAATGTTTGGTCCTTCTCAAAAAGGGATTGAAATTGATGGCGATAACAGTAAAGTTGTCGGCGGCGATGATAATTCCACCAATAAACATTACCACAATTATACTAAGCAAACTAAGCTTTCCAGTTTGTTTGATCGGCTAAATCAGGAATACAATGCTGATAATCGGATTGATGAGATAAATGATGATTTAAACCGATACCTTTTAGAGCGGGATGCCGTTGGATTAGAACAGAAGCTTGTAGATGGAAATATAGCGCATCTTTATGAAGATGCGATGTGGCTCAAAGAAGAATATTCAAAAAAACTTACTAAATACGTTTTTTTTGAGCCAGCCCAACATATTCATGCTTATCTTCTTGCTATTGTAATTGAGAAGTTCAGAAATTTAATATACCCCCTTATACGGGAAGGGAAATCAGAAGCAGAAATTATGAAAGCAGTTTCAGAGAATATCAATACACCAATTCTAAATATTATTCGCGAAGAGGGTTGTAATGATATTATGGGGCTAAGTGCTACTGATATTGACGGTATGGTCTTTTTTCTCACTGGCAGATGCCATATAAAGTGGAATATATGATCGTCTACCATCCAGCTTTTGACTTATACCATTCAGTGTACCGAATGTTGCAGATTTTGACCCACTTCGACAGGAATGATTATGTTGAAACGGAAAGGCTCCGTATTTGGGATTTTTATTTGCTTTTTCCTGATAAGATCAATACCATCAAACTAAAAAATACTGAAAAGGACATAAAGGATTTGATTAAGGATTACATCAAACAGAGCAACAATCCCTATGAACTATTGCTGGATAACAGAAAAGTATTTGAAAAGATCAAACCCTATCAATTAGGCGCGTTAAAATGTTTGGCCTCATACGGAATTATAGATAAGAATTATATCCATACAAACAGGGTAACAATCATATCAAAAGAAATTTTGTCAAACTATTCGGCGAAATTCGAGGCGTTAAGCCCCAAAGAAAGCAATGCAATAAGTTTATTAACTTCTCATTTTTATTTGATGTCGTTATACGGTGAAAACGGGTTGAAAGAAAGAACCCAATTATTAGAAAGTAAATACGATGCATAATAATCTCTTTTTAAATCGACTGCTAATTACCACGCGTGAAAATAAGGTAGCTTATGATCAAACTTTTCATAGCGGGATTAATATTATAAATGGCGACAATAGCAGCGGTAAATCAACAATTTCTCATTTCATATTTTATGTGTTAGGCGGTTACTTCAATGATTGGGTGAAGGAAGCAAAAAAGTGCCGTGAGGTCGTTGCAGAAGTTGAAATGAACAAAGCCATTTTTACCTTACGAAGAGGGATAAATATTAGTCCTGAAACTAATAAAGGGAATGCTACAGAACCCATATACATTTATTGGGGGCCAATGGCAGACTCTGAAAAAGTTGCTGCACACGAATGGCAAAAATTCAATTATAATTCATCCGCAGAAAAGAAGAGCTTTTCCAATGTGTTTTTTGAAAAGCTTGATTTACCTATTGTAAAGGGTGATAGCAACATTACTTTTCATCAGATATTACGCTTGTTGTATGTAGATCAAGAATCTCCGACCAGTTCGTTATTCTTGTACGAACAGTTCGATACGACACTTACCAGGGAGACCGTTTCCGATCTGTTATTAGGTGTTTATAATCAGGTATTATATGATGCGAAAACGAGAAAAGTAGAAGCTGACAAAGAGTTTGATGATGTTAAGCGTGAAATAAAAGTGATAAAGCAATTTATCCCGAATGAACTTAATCTTTTTCCTGCGCATATACTTCAACAAATAACAAACAAGGAAGCGGAAATATTCAAAATTGAAGAAGATTTAATTCAACTTCGGGAGAAAAATAAGATTGTAAAATATACAGCAAACACTAAGCTGGCCTTCGAACAACTGACGCAAGAGTCCATTGTACAAAGAAACATTGTCAGCGGGTTGGAGGAAAAGATTACCTCCCTTAAATATGAAATAGAGGATTCGCGGTACTTCATTGAAACGCTGGAAGCAAAAATAAAGGCAATCAGAAATTCGATCCTAACTAGAGAGTTTTTAGGCGATTTTCCCCTTGATTATTGTCCTGAATGCTTGTCAGATTTGAAAAAGCCCGAAGTGACTACTGCATGTAAGTTATGTAAGGAGCCAATAGACCAGAGTTTCGGTGTAACCCAAGCTAGAAAAATTGAGCAGGAGTTAAGCTTTCAGATAAAAGAGTCAAAAAGTCTGATGGTTAAGCGGGATCGCTTGCTGATTGAACTTCAGTCTAAGATGGATTCTGAAAAAATTAAGCTTAAACAAATTCAGACAAAAGTAAATACTGCATTAAAAGATGTAAAATCAATCAGAGATGAGCGGATTGATAAGTTATATGTAGATAAGGGCTTTGTAGAGGGTGAAATTTTGCAACTCAGAACGTTGCTTGAAAATGCTGAATTGTACCAGAAGCTGGTTAAGAAGCGCGACGAACTAGACCAAGAAATCACCTACCTAACAGCTGCCATTAAAAAAATGCAAGGCGATCAGGAAAAACTGAAAGCTTCAATAAACAACGCCATTGAAAAAGAAGGATTGTACTTGCTTAACAATGATCTGGAAAGGCAGGAAGATTTCAAGGCGGCAAAGGAATTTAATATAGATTACAGGAACAATCTGGCATTTATTGCGGATAAGGATGCTAAGTATTCAGCTAGTTCGAATTTTTATCTTAAAACAGCAGCCCGGTTCGCCATATTCCTCGCTTCCTTATCCATTGAAAAAATGAGGTATCCGAGATTTATACTTTGTGACAATATGGAGGATAAGGGGATTGAGCCTCTGCGTGCACATAATTTTCAAAAGATAATTATAAAAGAGGCGCAAAAATTTGACTCAAAGAACTATCAGATGATTTACACTACTTCTTATCTTCCTGATGAATTAAAAAGCAGCGAATACATTGTCGGGGAATATTACACGAAACAAAACCCAAGCCTGAAAAATGTCACATCGGCAGATTAATATTGTAACAAACTCCTTTTGGAAAACCCTGCCCGATTGCCGAGGACACTGAAAAACTACCCGATGAGAAATGGCTTATGAATTTTCAATCTCATAAGCCATTTTCTTTATGATTTTCGCAAGCTTCTAAATTTTATTTCGCCATTAGACGATTCTAAAGCACCTTAATTGCCGTTTCATCTCAATGCTTGATGCGACATTTTTTTACTGAGACTTTTTCAGTGCCTCCGATTGCCGGGCAGGGTTTTTTAATGGTCAGTATTTTTCCAGCCAGTTCTTTATATCATTGAAGTCCTTTAAGTCTAGTTGGTTCTCAATAAGTTTAGCTTCTTTTACGGCATCTCTATTAAAGAAACTGGTTGTAACAATTATACTTTTTAACGGTCGATGGGTATATCTTTGCCTTGGTTCTAAGATAATATAGACTTATTCATTCGCCACTATGGTAGATTGACCGGACATTCCTAAAGACAGGGAAAATCCCCCTGAACGATCCCGCCTTACTCCGATAGATCAAAAGATTTTTGAAATTAAACCAAAAAAAACAGATAAAAACGCATTTTCAAATTAGCGATCTTTAATCACGATTAAGGATTGCATCAATCTGATATTAAATAACTTATGATTAAACATCAACTTAGTTTAAAACACTCCAAGTTACCATAAAAATCTTTATGGTACTGGTAAGCCATTTTCATAGTATTCTTTTGTCCCAAAACAAAGGCTATGGAGATTATCAATGAACAAGCCCTTAGCCAGTGCATCCGGGATGCATTGCGGGCAGAACTACAAGAGCATTTCAAAACAGGCAGTTCATGTAAGGAACAGGAAGAACGCCTGTTGTCCAAACAGGAACTATCCGCCGAGCTTGGTGTATCTCTGGTCACCCTGACAGACTGGATGAAAAAGGGGCTGCCCTTTTTACGCCTGCACAGGCGTTTGTACTTCAAAAAAAGTGAAGTGCTTAAAATCATGCAACAAGACATTACAGATTAATTTAAGGAGGGAATTATTATGCACGTGGAGATCATCACTAAGGAAGATTTAAAACAGTTAAAGACCGAGATGTTGGCCGAGATCAGGCAGCTTATGAAACCAGAAGACAGGCAGAGTAAGCAATGGCTAAAAAGCGCCGAAGTGCGCAAGCTGCTGAACATCTCACCTGGAACGCTGCAAAATTTACGCATCAACGGTACGCTGCGATTTACAAAAATTGGCGGGATGATGTACTACAAACTGGAAGACATCAACAGGCTATTAGAGGGAGGTAACCAATGACCGGAACCAGCATCCATAACGGGGAGGCGGACTACAGCAAACTGGTCAGGCGCATGGGTGCAGACAGCCGGATGCTGGCCACCCATGTCAGCCTGTTTACCGCACTCTTTGTCTGCTGGCAGCATGGAGGTTTTACCAGCCCCTTTGCCGTTACCCGCAAAAAGCTGATGGCCTATAGCCGCATCGCATCTGTTGCCACATATCACAAATGCATCAAAGAATTAGATGCATTTGGATACATCCGCTACCAGCCATCTTACCATCCGATCAGGGGCAGCCTGGTCTACTGGCCGCCCGGTTGATCCGGGCACCTGACAAGAAAATGGTGCCGGGAAATCCCGGCGAAGTTTGCACCCTGACGCTCCTTACAGGAGCCATCCGGGCATGGAAACCGCTAAGGTTTGCCGAAGCTTTTAGCACGTCAAACTTATGCACTTTGTAGGGAGCGAGTTAATGTTTTTGCTATACAAAAACCCGGATTCACCCTAAAGGGATGCCCCGGACTCGCTCCCGTTGGTCGGTTAAAAAAAGGAATTAAGAAAGGATCTACCAAAGATTTGGAAAGGAAAGCAGCTCATGAAAACAGCGATAGCAAATAGTGAAATAAAGAAAAAAAGAGTACCCGGCAGACCAAAAAAAAAGATTAGCCGTAGTGACCTGCTGATGATCCGATTAACCCCTACAGAAAAACAACTGATCGGGCAACGGGCAAAAAATGTGGGGCTGAAACCTAGTGAATGGTTCCGCAAGGCGGCAAAGAGTGCAAGAGTTTTTCCCCGCTTTACCCCGGAGGAAAGCGGATGGTTCAGGATGCTATCAGGGATGGCCAATAACCTCAACCAGT
>CAMLDJ010000178.1 GCA_946478755.1 uncultured Pedobacter sp.
CGCGACCTATACGGCCAAAGCCGATGATACCCATGGTTTTGCCTTGCAGCTCAACTCCACCGGCATATGCTTTTTTCAGGGCATTGAATTTCGTAGCCCCCTCAACAGGCATCTTTCTGTTGGCATCCTGTAGAAAACGGATACCTGTAAACAGGTGCGCAAAAACCAGTTCTGCTACAGACAAAGAGGAAGCCGCAGGCGTATTTACAACGGCAATGCCTTTACTGCGGGCGTATTCCACGTCGATGTTATCCATTCCTACTCCACCTCTTCCAATTAGACTGAGGTTAGGTACCTGGTCTATCAGTTCCTTACGTAATTTAGTGGCACTTCTAACCGTGATGCCATCGTAGTTTTTTAAAGCCTCAACCAATTGATCCTGTGGAACAGTCTCTGTATCTACCACAAAACCTGCTTCTTCTAATAATTTTTTACCGATAGGATCAATCCCATCGTTTGCAAGTATCTTAATCATTAATATATAAATTATTGGTGTTTCTCTGCAAAAATCTGCATTAATTCTATTAAAGCATGAACGCTCGTAATTGGCAGCGCATTGTATATGGAAGCCCTGAAACCGCCCACACTTCTGTGTCCTTTAATACCTTCCATACCATGTTCTTCGGCAAATTTCAAGAAAGGTTTCTCCAGTTCAGGATTTTCCATTACGAAACATACATTCATTCTTGAACGGTCTTCCACTGCACAGGTACCTTTAAACAGCGGATTCCTGTCAATCTCTGCATATAAAGCATTCGCTTTTGCGATATTTTCTTTTTCAATTTCCGCAACTCCGCCTTTAGATTTTAACCATCTCAGGTTCAGCATGGCCACATAAATAGAAAATACCGGCGGTGTATTGTACATCGATCCCCCATCGATATGCACCTTATAATCCAGCATAGAAGGAAGCGCCCTGCCAGATTTACCTAAGATCTCATCTTTAACAATCACAATGGTTAACCCTGCCGGGCCAATGTTTTTCTGTGCGCCTGCATAGATCAGGTCGTATTTCGAAACATCAATTACACGGCTCATGATGTCAGATGACATATCACAAACTACAGGAACATTGGTTTCAGGCACGCTGAACATCTCCGTTCCATAAATGGTATTGTTGGAGGTAAAATGAAAATAAGCACTATCTTCAGGAATATTGTAATCTTTAGGGATAAAAGTAAAATTATCAGATTTCGAAGAAGCCAAAATGTTTGCAGTCCCAAAGTTCTTTACTTCCTTGATGGCTTTATTGGCCCAGACACCAGTTTCCAGGTAGGCTGCAGACTGGCCTTGAGGCAATAAGTTCATGGGTACCATAGCAAATTGTAAGCTGGCACCACCTTGTAAAAATAAAACGGAATAACCGGAAGGAACATTTAACAATTCTTTAACCAATTTTCCAGTCTCCTCAACAACAGCTTCAAATTCTGATGTTCGGTGAGAGATCTCTAGAATAGACAGGCCGTCTTTGAAATCTAAAACAGCCCTTGATGCTTGCTTGAATACTTCCTGAGGTAAAATACAGGGTCCTGCGCCGAAATTGTGTCTCATTTTTTATAGTAGTTTTATTGCGTGTAAATGTAACAGTTTTATGTCGTTTATTACTTCGATTTTTTAAACTTGATGACCAGTTTTACATTAAGCCTTCTGCTCGTTAGGTAGTTAGGAACAGCATATTGTACGTTATCGACATCTTTCAACCACAAATAAGAAACTGTATTATTGATGTTCAACAAATTAAATACTTCCAGATATGCTGTAAACGAACTAAAATATTTCTCCAGAAAACCAGGTTTTTTTACTGTAAAATCATCTAAAAAATCTTTAGAGAAACCGATATCCACACGCTTGTAGGCCGGGATATGAAAATCATCCGAATAACTACGTTCAAGTGGCGAGCCCACTGGCAGTCTGGCCCCATAAAGTAAACTCAGATGCACCCTATAAGTCGGACTATTCAGCAAGCGGTCCTGGAAATATGCGGAGAAATTCACACGCTGATCTGCAGGCCGCTTCTTATAACCCTGATCATCGTTCCTGATGTTCTGCGCCGACTTCATCAGGGATAACCGGAAGTGCGACAGCAGGTCCTTCACAAATTCCCCTCCGATGCCAAAATCAGCACCAATGGTATATCCTTTCGCCGTCTCACCTGCAAGGTATTTTAACCTTACATTGTCCATCATATAAGGGATGAGCCGATCCAGGTATTTAAAATATAGTTCCGAGCTGAATTTTAAACGGGTACCCAGTCCGTCAAACGCGTAATCCAGGCCGGCCGAGGTATGGTAGGCCCGTTGCGCCTGCTGGCGCAAATTAAGAATGCCGTTAAAGTCCCTTATGCTCCTGTAATCGGGTGCCTGCTGGTATACACCGGCCGTAAAGCGGAAGATCCTGTCGTTACTGACCGGCCGGTAGGCCAACAGCAGTCTCGGACTGAGTAAAAGTTGCCTGCTTAAACCGTTGTAATTCCCTCTGATGCCCAGCTGGAGGTCCGTGTTGGCCGACAAGCGATAACTGTCCTGAATATAAGCTGTATAATACTGAATGGCCAGTTTGTTCTGCACATCGATCTGATTATCCTGATAAAAACTGCCGGGTTCAACAGCTGTACCGTCTGACTGTCTAATGCCACTGTATTCGTTCAGGTTATCATCGTATTGCTTTCGCTCAAACCTCATTCCCCAGGAAAAAGTATGTCCGTTAAAGGTCTGATCTACTTTTAGTTCCGAACTGAAGATCTGCGAGCGCAGCACATTCATTGCATAGGTTGTGTATACCCCCAGGCCGCCATGGTCAAACGCATACCATCCCGCCATGTCAATATTTTCCTTTTCGTCCGTTCTGAAATAGCTGTTTATCCATTTCATGACATAGTTTGGCCGAGGTATAAATTTCAAAGCTACTGCGCCGCCGGCAGTCTGGTAATCGTCTTTCTCTTCTCCTGTATAATCAATATTTAAACGAGTCGATTGATTTAAGGTACCAAACCTGGTTTCGCGGCTCGCGGGAATCAGCTTAAACATCCCGCTGTTGAAATTCCCCAGGAAGTTCAGGCTTAGCTGATCGGACAGTTTACGGTCATAGACGAATTGTACATCGGTAAAATTTGGCATATAAACGCCTTTGCTGTCCTGCCTGCTTAATATCCCCGCATTATTTTTATATCTTATTCCCGCCAGGAGATAGCTGTTTTTATCCACAATTTTCGAGCTGAAGGAAAGTCCCAGTAAACCTGCATTTAAAGTTGCAGCACTGCTGTCTGGCCTTTCGTATTTTACATCCAGCACCGATGAAAGCTTATCGCCATACCGGGCTTCAAAACCTCCGGCAGAAAACTTCGCCGAACTCAGCAGATCGCTGTTGATAAAGCTCAGTCCCTCCTGCTGCGCATTCCTGATCATTGCCGGCCTGTTGATCTCTACATCATTTACATAAACCAGGTTCTCATCAAAGCTCCCCCCGCGAACACTATACTGGGCACTTAACTCATTATTGGGCGATACCCCCGGCAGGGTTTTCAGTAGGGTTTCAAAATTGCCCGAAACCGAAGGCAAACCTTCAAGATCAGTAATGTTAATTGTGATGCTGTTGCTCAGCTGATTTTGCCTGTTGGTGATGGTCACCTGCTCCAGCTCGTTCGGGTTGATGGTCAGCACCACGTCCTGTACAATGCGGCCGGCTTTATCCTGGCTCACATTAATCAGAACCGCGTTATAGCCTAAGCGCGTATATTTTAAGGTAAAGGACTTACGGCTTGAATAGATGTGGTAAGTGCCACGAAGATCTGTAGTGGCCGATCTGCTCTGCCCCGACAGGGTAATGGTTACCTGTGGTAAGGGGCGTTTTGACTCGTCTGTTACCAGGCCTGATATCTTGATCAGCGGCTGGGCGCTTAACTGAGTAAAGCCCAGTAAAACAACAAACAGCAACAGACAGGTTTTGAGCATTGATGGTGATTTATAAGGAGGTCAAAGTCTTACCCATGCTGTGTTCTTGCTCCCTCAACCTGTTTAAGTGTGTTGATCATGTCAGTTGGCGAAGCCGCAGCAAACACCGCATTTCCTGCGACCAGCACATTAGCTCCGGCCTGCAGCAGCAAGCCAGCATTATGAAGGCCAATCCCCCCATCAACCTCTATCAGCAGATCCGGGTTTACCTGTAAGGCCATAGCTCTTAGTTCCCTGATCTTATTTAAAGAATTGACAATGAATTCCTGTCCGCCAAATCCAGGGTTTACGGACATGATCAGCACCATATCCAGGTCGGCCAGGATATCTTTCAGCAAAGCTACGGGCGTATGCGGATTTAAGGCCACACCAGCCTGACATCCCGCCGCATGAATGGCCTGCACCGTTCGGTGTAAATGTGTACAAGCCTCGTAATGCACGGTGATCACTGCCGCACCGGCCGTTGCAAACCGCTCTATATACTGATCCGGGTTAGCGATCATCAGATGTACATCCAAAGGCTTTTTTGCATGTCTTTTTATCGCATCCATGACTGGAAAGCCAAAGGAAATGTTCGGGACAAACACGCCATCCATGATATCTACATGAAACCAGTCCGCGGTACTCGAATTGATCATTTCTATATCACGCTGCAAATTTGCAAAGTCGGCCGCAAGTACCGAAGGGGCTATAAGATGAGACATTCTGATTTAATTTCTTTGATTACTAATTACAATTTGTCTAAGCGTAATGATTTTCCCGGCACTGTCGCTTAGCCCTGCAGGTAAAGATAAAAAAATAACCTGTTTAATTAAAAAACCCCGCAAATTGCGGGGTCCGTAACATTTTCATTTAGCAGGTTGTGGCTTCGCCGTATTAGGAGTGCGGCACAACGATCATGCTAAATTAAGCTGGTTTATTCTCTGTCGGGGCAGCTTCTGGTCTTGGTGGACGAGGCAATAATGCTTTTCTTGAAAGCTTCATTTTACCTTGTTTATCCACATCCAGCAATTTCACCTGAATTTTATCACCTTCTTTAAGAACACCGTCCATAGTTTCTAAACGTTCCCATGCAATCTCAGAGATATGCAATAATCCGTCTTTACCAGGCATGATCTCAACAAACGCACCAAAAGGCATGATAGATTTCACTTTACCATCATACGTTGCACCGATTTCCGGCTTGGCGGCGATGGCGTTGATACGGGTTACCGCGGCATCAATCGAAGCTTTATTATCAGCAAAGATCTCTACGATACCTTTGTTACCTACCTCTTCAATAGAGATGGACGCGCCGGTTTCACGTTGCATTTCCTGAATAATTTTACCACCTGGCCCTATTACAGCGCCAATGAATTCCTTATCAATACTTAAAGAAACGATACGCGGAGCATGATCCTTGTAATCTTCACGAGGTGCAGAGATCGTTTTCTTCATCTCGTTTAAGATGTGAAGACGAGCCTCTTTGGCTTGATCTAAAGCGTTTTTCAACACTTCCCATTTCAGACCATTGATCTTTAAGTCCATCTGGCAGGCTACGATACCTTTTTCCGTACCGGTAACTTTAAAGTCCATATCCCCTAAGTGATCTTCATCACCTAAGATATCTGAAAGGATTGCGTATTTACCAGTTTTCTCATCAGTGATTAAACCCATAGCAATACCCGATACCGGAGCTTTGATTTTAATACCTGCATCCATAAGTGCTAATGTACCTGCACAAACAGTTGCCATTGATGAAGAACCGTTAGATTCTAAAATATCAGAAACGATACGGATGGTATATGGATTTTCTTCCAGACCTGGCAATACTTTCTTTAAAGAACGCATCGCCAGGTTACCGTGTCCAATTTCGCGGCGACCGGCACCTCTGTTCGGGCGAACCTCCCCGGTTGAGAAACCAGGGAAATTATAGTGTAAAAGAAATTTGTTGTATCCATTGATGAAAGCACCATCAATCATTTGCTCATCATCTTTAGAACCTAAAGTAACGGTAGTCAGCGATTGTGTTTCACCACGTGTAAACACTGCAGATCCGTGTGCAGCAGGCAAATAACCAACTTCACTCCAGATTGGGCGCACCGTACGGACATCACGTCCATCTAAGCGGATTCCTTCGTTCAATACCAGGTTACGGATGGCATCATATTGCACATCGTGGAAATATTTTTTGGATAAGAAGCCGGTAACATCATCAATATCTTCCCCTAAAGAAGCGATGAAATCCATCAGGATTGCACCGAATGCATCACCACGCTCTTGTTTACCGGTATTGCTTTTAGCAACAGCATATACTTTATCATAAGTAGCTGCGAAAACCTGTTCTCTTAATTCAGGATTGCTGTCTTCATGAGAATAGGCACGTTTTTCCGTTTTACCTACCAGTTCAGCGAGTTCTTTCTGTGCCCGCACCTGAACAACGATCGCTTTGTGTGCAAATTCAATCGCTTCCACCATTTCAGCTTCAGAAATCTCGTCACATTCACCTTCAACCATTACGATATCATTTTCAGTACCTGCCACTAAAAACTCTAAAGAAGCACGTTCTAAATCACTTACATAAGGATTGATCACAAACTGACCATCAATTTTAGCTACACGCACTTCAGAGATCGGCCCGTTAAAAGGGATATCCGAAACCGCGATAGCAGCAGATGCCGCTAAACCAGCCAGACAATCCGGCATGATATTTTTATCAGATGAGATCAGGGAGATCATTACCTGCGTATCTGAGTGATAATCCTCAGGGAACATCGGACGTAAGGCACGGTCAACCAAACGTGAAATCAGCACTTCATAGTCTGACAACCTAGCCTCGCGGCGAAGGAATCCACCCGGAATACGTCCCGCAGCGGCATATTTTTCCTGATAATCAACCGATAACGGCAAAAAATCGACACCTGCTTTTGCACCCACTGTAGATACTACAGTAGCTAAAAGCATGGTATCACCCATTCTGACTACTACAGAACCATCGGCCTGTTTGGCCAATTTACCTGTTTCGATTTCAATTGTTCTTCCATCGCCCAGATCGAACGATTTTTTTATTACATTCATTTATTAATAATTGTGGTGTATTTTCCTCTTTCGACACACCTTGTTTATATATGTATTTTTTTTCTTTGCAAAAGTATGATAAAAAATCAAAAAAGCCATTCCCTAAAGAATGGCTTTCGTTGATAAAAATACGCTTATTTGTTGTCTTTCGACCCCAAAGGCTTGATGATATCTCTAAGGCCTAAGGTCTTAATGATAGCACGATAGCGCTCAATATCTTTTTTAAACAGGTAAGCCAAAATACCACGGCGTTTACCTACTAATTTCTGTAGTGATAACTGAGTAGAGAAATCTTTACGATTTTTCTTTAAATGCTCTGTTAAGTGCGCAATACGGTATGTAAATAACGCAACCTGACCTTCTGCAGAACCCGTGTTTGTTTCTACTTCGCCGTGTTTTTTGAAAATATCGGCCTTTACTTCTTTACTTAAATACATTCTTGAATGATACTAAAGTGTTTATAAATTAATTAATTGGCTGCAAAGATAGTGTATGTTTTAATGATTAACAAGTATATCTCCAAATGTCATTTGGTTTTAATATCGAGGGCAGAACCAGTTATAAATTAAAATCTAAATCCTACTTTTACGGCCTCAATCACTTACCATGGAGAAAAGCGAGTACAGCATATTTGAAAGCGAGTTAATCGTCCGTCCGGACGACATCGACATGTTTAACCATGTACATAACAGCAAATATTTTGATTATGTACTTGCTGCCCGTTACGAACAGATGGCCAGGTGCTATAAAATGCCCATGGAATCTTTTTTAGAAAGTGGCTATGGCTGGGTGGTACGTACTGCCCTGGTTGATTTTAAGCGTCCGCTTGTGCTCGGCGATGTAGTCCTGATCCGCACAGGTATCCTTACCATTAATGAAAAGGGCTGCCGTGTACAGTTCGAAATCGAAAACAAACGTACCGGTAAAGTCGCTTCCGATGGATGGTTTGATTACGTGATGATCGACACCAGCACCGGAAAGGGCTGTAAGGTCAACGAAGAAATGATCCAGGCTTACAGCATTTAAAAAATCACCCTTTTTTAGACAACTAACCACTCTTTTTCAGGGAAAGAACAGCGCAGCGTCTGGTATCGGTTCCCTAACGCCTTTCCCACGGCCCCTCAACGCGTTCTCACGCTTTTAGCCGTACCATTGTCCAACCTGTCCAAACTCTCCTGAAAAGATGTGACACACACTGTCAGCCTACTTTCTGTTGTCTGTCTGCATTAAATATTACTAGGGCATTACTAGGGCCTTACTAGGGGGTTACTAGGGCCTTTCTAGGGCCATAGCCCTATAGACGCCCTGCTAAGGCCCTGGTAATACTCTACTAGAGCTTAAATAACTTTTAATTCAGTCAGGAGTCAAACAGTGGGCTTCCCTGAGATACGGTTACAATCAGGACGCCTGATCACCGAAAATCCAAGGTGGAGAAATCAGGGGTACGCATATATTTTTAATAAGATCATCCTTTTTTGGAAAAAAAGTTATCTTTGCAGCTTAACCTTACCGCAAAATGATGAGCATCTTTGCAGTCCGTTTGAGGTTCTAAGAACCGAGGGCTCCCCCCTTTCAGCAAAACATCAGGTCGCAGCATTTCCTGCTGCCTAACGGTTTATACTTTACTTTTTCTTATTTTTATGTCAATACAGAAAACAGCTTCCATGGGTAAGCTATCTCAAATTTTTAATCTCTTAAAACAAGCCGTTAAGGGCGAGAATCTCGACTTTACGCAAGGCAGCATGCGCAGAGCGGTGCTCCTGCTGGCCATACCGATGATGCTGGAAATGGCTATGGAATCGGTATTTGCACTGGTCGACCTCTACTTTGTCGGTCATTTACACAACAGCAGTCATGCCATACAAACCGTAGGTCTCACCGAATCTGTGCTCACTGTTATTTATTCATTAGCCATTGGTATGAGCATGGCCGCAACAGCCGTAGTCGCCAGGCGGGTTGGAGAAAAAGACCCAGAAGCCGCTGGAAAAGCGGGCATGCAGGCGATTTTTATCGCTGTAGTATTCAACATTCTCATCAGTATAGCCGGTTTGATCTTCGCGACCGACATTCTATTGATCATGGGTGCATCGGCAGAAACTGCGATGCAGGGAACGCCTTTCATGCGGATTATGATGGGCGGAAGCGTGATCATCGTATTACTTTTCCTTATCAACGGAATATTCAGAGGTGCAGGAAATGCGGCAATAGCGATGAAAAGCTTATGGATCGCCAATATTGCCAACATCATTTTATGCCCGGTACTGATCAATGGGTTTGGTCCTATACCTGCATTCGGACTAACCGGCGCAGCCATGGCCACTTCCATAGGCCGCGGTATAGGTGTTTGCTATCAGCTCTATCATTTATTTAATGGCAGCGGTGCGCTAAAGATCAAGCTTAGCTATCTGAAACCACACTGGGAGCAAATTAAGGCGCTGTTAAAGATTGCCACACCGGGGATTTTCCAATTTGTAATCGCCTCCTGCAGCTGGATATTCCTTGCACAGCTGGTGGCTACAACCGGGGGCGATCATGGTTCAGCGGGTTACCAGACCGCCTTAAGACTGATGATGTTCTTTATGCTCCCTGCATGGGGAATGAGCAATGCCGCGGCTACCCTGGTAGGGCAAAACCTGGGCGCGAAACAGTTGGAGCGTGCAGAGCAGTCGGTGATGAAAACGGCCAAATATGTCATCATCTATATGGTATTGGTGATGGCATTTACTTTTGCAGGTGGCAGGTACTTCATCTCGTTTTTCAGCAATGATCAGCTGATCCAGGACGTTGCCATCAATGCTCTGCAGATCATGAGCATGGGCTATATCTGTTACGGCATAGGTATGGTGCTGATCAGTACCTTTAACGGTGCCGGCGATACCTGGACACCAACATGGATCAACTTTTTTGGGTTCTGGTTATTCCAGATCCCTCTGGCCTACATTTTGGCCAAACAGTTTGACCTGGGGCCAACGGGTGTATTTATTGCCATTCCGGTGGCAGAAAGCGGTATTGCCCTGGCCGGTTATATCCTGTTTAGAAAAGGAAGATGGAAAACGATTAAGGTTTAGGCGTATAGCCTAAACCTGGCGTAAGCCAGTGCAGCAGGAAAACACGGGAATAGCGGTAATTGAAAGGTGCCAGTAGAAGTACCCCTACCAGGATGATCCCTACATAGATCCAGAGGTTCTCATACACCAGATCAACACCAAAAATATAGGTAGCCACACTAAGGGTTATGATTTCGGCAACATTCATGGCATAGCTAATGAACATGGCGACATAGAAAAAGCCCGGCTCCCGCTCAAAGCGCAGGTGGCAAACAGAACAACTCTCGTTTGTGCCCTGCGCTTTAAAAGAATACATACGACCTGAAAAGATTGCGCCTTCGCGGCATCTTGGACATTTACAGGCTACAACCGCCTGTAATTTTGATATCGATTTCATCTGTTTATTTATTGTTTTTTTTAGTAGTATCTATAGTTTATTTGTCTTCAAGCTGCCTTCGGCGGTTTTAATTGTTAGATGGAGCCTTTGATGATTAAAATAATCATATCCCTATGTGTTTATTCATGATTTTAATCATGTCGGGTTCATCGCTCTTATTTTTTATAGCACCTTTTATTATATGGTACAAAGATACGCAGTCTTCGGTTTTTAATTTATGATATAGATCATATCCCTGCTTTCATAATCTTTCCTTTCTGCAGTTTGATGGC
>CAMLDJ010000179.1 GCA_946478755.1 uncultured Pedobacter sp.
CCTGTGATCCAGAAGACCATCAGACTGGATGAGGATAAGGCGCTCGATCTGCATAAGAAACATCGTTTTACGCTCGACCTGGACAAAATCATCCGTACCGAGCCCGGGGCCATGTACCGCATCACTATAGGTTTCAGGCAGGGATATAACGTATATAAATGCGCTGAAGCAGAAAACCCGGAAAGCGATAATGGCAACAATTATGCGGGCTACGGCGAAAAAATAGATGAGGATGATGAATTCTGGGAGCGCTACAATGGTTATTATCCTGATAATTATAGATGGGAAGATCGGGAGAACCCTTGTACCCCATCCTATTATACCAATGAACGCTGGGCCAGCCGGAATTTAATGGCATCCAATATCGGACTGATTGCCAAAAGAGGAAACGACAACAGCATGCTGATCATTGCAACGGATCTGTTAACTGCTAAAACGATGAGCGGCATAACACTGGAACTGCTGGATTACCAAAGCCAGCTGATCCATACGGTAAAGACGGATGCTGATGGCATGGCCTCCTTCGATTTAAAAAGAAAACCCTTTTTATTGATCGCAAAAAACGGTGATGAACGGGGCTATTTGAAACTGGACGATGGGAACTCCCTCCCGCTAAGCAGATTCGATGTAGGCGGAGATGTAGTGCAGAATGGATTGAAGGGTTTTATCTATGGGGAACGTGGCGTTTGGCGGCCCGGAGATTCGCTGTTCCTTTCCTTTATGCTGGAAGATAAGCTGAAAAAGCTTCCGGCCGGATATCCGGTTACTTTTGAATTGTATAACCCGCAAAATCAGCTTGTTAAACGGTTTATCAACGGTAAACCTTTAAATGGATTTTATGCGTTCAGGACCGCAACGGAAAGTAGTGCAGCAACGGGCAACTGGATGGTTAAAGTAAGGGCAGGTGGGGCAACATTTACCAAAACCATCAAAATTGAGACCATTATGCCGAACAGGCTTAAAATCAATCTTGATATTGGCCAGCGTACTTATTTAGGTGTTGGCGGCACTTCTGTAGCTGCCCTTTCGGCTACCTGGCTGTTTGGCGCGCCGGGCAAACATTTAAAGGCCAAGGTAGATGTAAACCTGAATACTATGCAGACCACATTTAAGGGCTTTGAGGCCTATACCTTTGACAATCCGACGGTCGTGTTCGAGTCGCAGGTGAAAACGATATTCGAAGGCAGTCTGAACGAAAATGGTATGGCCACCGTAAACACCAGTTTAAATGGCAACAATACTGCCCCCGGTATACTTAAGGCCAATTTTACCACCAAGGTATTTGAGGTAGGGGGCAATTTTAGCATCGATAATTTCAGTATCCCTTACCATGTTTACCAGGATTACTATGGCATCAAGACCCCTGAAGGTGATAAATTGAGCGGAATGCTGCTTACCGGGCAGGACCACAAGGTGGATGTTGTAAATGTAGACCGGAATGGTAAACTGATGCAGGGAGATAAAACGGTAACGGTAGAGCTCTATAAGGTGCAATGGCGCTGGTGGTGGGAACAGGATAATGAGAATTCCTTTGCCAACTTTACCCAGAATTCATACAATAAGCTGATCAAAAAAGAAAAGATCACCCTGTCTAAGGGCAAAGGCAGCTGGAAATTCAGAATAGATGAACCGGAATGGGGTCGCTTCCTGATCCTGGTAAGGGATCTGAATGGTGGCCATGTAACTGGCAAAACCGTATATGTAGATTGGCCGGGATGGGCGCGGCGTGAGCAGGGCAGTAATCCTACCGAGGCCTCGATGCTTTCATTTACAGCCAATAAAACCAAGTTCCAGGTTGGTGAGGAAGTGGCGCTGACCATCCCTTCCGGTGAGGGTGGCCGGGCTTTGATCTCGATAGAAAACGGCAGTAAGGTGTTAAAAACCTTTTGGACGGATACAAAGAAAGGACAGACGCAAGTTAAATTTAAGGCAGAAAAGGAAATGGCACCGAATGTTTTTGCCAATGTTACCCTGCTGCAGCCACATGCACAAACGGCGAATGACCTGCCAATCCGTATGTATGGGGCGATTCCGTTGCTGATTGAAGATCCGCAGACCCTATTGAAACCCCTGATCAGGATGGCAGATAAGCTAAGGCCGGAAACGGAAAGCAGCATCACCATCAGCGAACAGGCCGGCAAAGCGATGACCTATACCATTGCAATCGTGGATGAAGGCTTACTTGATCTCACCAGATTTAAAACTCCTAATCCTCATGGTGTTTTCTATGCCAGGGAAGGGCTCGGGGTAAAAACATGGGACTTGTTCGACTATGTACTTGGTGCCTGGGGCGGAAACCTGGAACGTATTCTGAGCATTGGTGGCGACGGCAGTGTAAACAGAAACCTGAATCCGGCTAAAGCCAACCGCTTTGTGCCTGTAGTGAAATATTTAGGTCCCTTTGCTTTAGGAAAAGGAGCTTCGCAAACACATAAATTTAAGCTTCCGCAGTACATTGGTGCGGTACGCGCGATGGTGATAGCCGGTCAGGATGGCGCTTATGGTATGGCCGAAAAGACCGTGCAGGTTAAAAAGCCCTTAATGCTGCTGGCTACAGTGCCCAGGGTGATTGGCCCGGGCGAGCGTTTTACGCTTCCCGTGACCGTTTTTGCGACGGAAAAGCAGTTGAAAAATGTTAAGGTTCAATTGCAGCTGCAAAACTTAGTGGTGGACGGCAGCAGCTCCGCTCAGCTGAGCTTTAAGCAGCCAGGCGAACAGATGGCTTACTTTAAAGTTACAGCGCCTGAGCGGACCGGTATTGCTAAAATTAAACTGACTGCACTGAGTGGAGCTGAAAAAACAAGCTACGATGTAGAACTGGATATCCGTAATCCTCACCCTTTTGTCAGCCATGTTGCTTCGGCGGTAATCGAACCGGGGCGCAGCTGGAGCAGCAAGTACAGTCCTGTGGGTATGCCGGGCACGAATGCAGGAAGTCTGGAGGTTTCTTCTATCCCTGCAGTCAATCTTAAAAGGCGGCTGAGTTATCTTGTACAATATCCGCATGGCTGTGTAGAGCAAATTACCTCAGGCATTTTTCCACAGCTGTTTTTGAGTAAGCTGACGCCTTTAACAGAGCAACAAAAGGCAGAAACGGAACGCAATTTAAAGGCAGGGATCAACAGGTTGCGTAATTTCCAGACCACTGATGGTGGTTTGGGTTATTGGCCGGGTGCAGCTGGAGCTGATGAATGGGGCAGCAATTATGCCGGCCATTTTCTCGTTGAAGCACAGAATGCGGGCTATACTATTCCCGTTGGCATGCTCGATGAGCTGTTGCGTTACTTAAAAACCAAGGCCGCCAACTGGTCGCCCAACAGTACCAATTTTTACGGAGGCGATCTGTCGCAGGCCTATCGTCTATATGTCCTGGCACTGGCCAAAAGAACGGATATGGCAGCGATGAACAGACTGAGGTCGTTTCAGTACTTATCTCTAAGTGCTAAATGGCGACTAGCTGCTGCATATAAACTTGCCGGACAGCAGGATGCAGCCAATAGCCTGGTTAAAGGTTTATCCTTACAGGTACAGCCTTATCACCAGTTGGGCGGTACCTATGGTTCCGACATCAGGGATGAGGCCATGATTCTGGAAACCTTAACCCTATTGGGCCGTAAAGCTGAGGCCGCAAAGCTGATCCAGTCGCTGGCCATAAAACTGGGCAATGACAGTTGGTACAGCACACAAACTACGGCTTATAGTTTACTGGCCATCGCTAAGTTCTGCGGCGCCAATTCGGCTTCCAGTAATTTACAATACAGCTACAAGATTGATGGAAAAGGCGGTAAAGTGAATTCAAATCAATTCCTCAGCAGCACAGCTTTAACCTTTAATACGGGTAATGGTGTAGCCATCAGCAATACTGGCAACAGGGTGCTGTTCGTACGCCTGATCCTGGAAGGACAGCCGGCAGCCGGACAAAATGCCTTCCTACCCAATAATCCTGAGGTACTGGATATGAGCGTCAGCTATAAATTGCTGAACGGCAAGCCCCTTGAGGTTTCTATGCTGAAACAGGGAACAGATTTTTATGCGGAGGTGCTGCTTCGGAACCCGGGAAAAATGGGCTATTATGAACAGATGGCCTTAACGCAAATCTTCCCTTCCGGCTGGGAGATCATCAATACCAGGGTAAGTGACAATGAAAGTAACATTGCTTCTTCTCCTTATACCTACAGGGACATCAGGGATGACCGGGTGTTCACCTATTTCAACCTGAGGGAAAATGAGACGGTGACCTACAAAGTATTGTTAAACGCATCCTACATTGGCAAGTATTATTTATCAAATGTCCAATCCGAGGCCATGTATAACAATAACATTAGTGCAACAGCAACAGGCAAATGGGTACAGGTGATTAAATAAATGATTTATAACCTTGGCCATACGTTCATGAGCAGGTATCTGACAAAACCGGCAGAGAATTTTAAGAATGAAATGATTTTTTCCATAACGACTGATTTATTACAGATCAGTTGTTATGGAAAAATGTTACCTATCGCCTTTTAAAATGCCGTCAAAACTAAAAGCTATACGCATTACTGATCTGAGCTGTGGGGCACTTGTTCTGCTGTTCCTGTTTTCTTTGCCGGGCAGCCTGTTCAATGCCCCTACTTCCTATGTGGTCGAAGCGTCAGACGGGGAATTGCTAAGTGCATCAATCGCAAAAGATGGTCAATGGCGTTTTCCTGTTGCCGATAGCATTCCGGAAAAGTTCGAACAATGTATTGTGGCTTTTGAAGATAAGCGCTTTTACGGGCATCCTGGAATAGATCTGCTGGCCATAGGTAGAGCAATGCAACAGAACTGGAAGGCTAAACGGGTACTGAGTGGTGGCAGTACGCTCAGCATGCAGGTAATCCGGATGTCGCGACGCGAAAGCCGGACGGTATGGCAAAAGCTGATCGAAATGCTGCTGGTATTGAGGTTGGAACTAACGCATTCCAAAGCAGATATTTTAAAATTATATGCGGCCAATGCGCCTTTTGGAAGCAATGTTGTGGGGCTTGAAGCGGCCTCATGGCGGTATTTCGGACGTAGTCCACAAACCCTTTCCTGGGGTGAAATGGCGACGATTGCCGTCTTGCCAAATAGCCCTTCCCTGGTACACCCTGGTAAAAATTCTGCCCGGCTCATTAAAAAACGGAACGATCTGCTGGATAAGCTCGCGGGCTTGAAAATTATTGATCCTGCTACGGCCGGCTTAGCTAAGCTGGAGCCCGTTCCAGGTAAGCCACAGGCTTTGCCACAACATGCACCTCACCTGCTCAACCGTTTTAAAACTGAGTATGAGGGGCAGACCCGGCTAAGTTCTACACTCAAT
Organism: uncultured Pedobacter sp.; assembly: GCA_946478755.1. Next base: position 5,324 of record CAMLDJ010000179.1, read on the forward strand.
TATGCCTTACAGCTGAAGATCAATGCGCTACTTAAACGATACAACAATCGCTACCGGGCGAATGACATCAATAACATTTCCGCTTTGGTACTGGATGTAAAACAGGGAACGGTGGCCAGCTATGCAGGCAATATTTATCAACCTGAAAATAAAGAGCTGGAAAGCCATGTCGATATGATCCGCGCGCCGCGCAGTCCGGGAAGCACTTTAAAACCACTGTTATACGCGAGCATGCTGAGCGATGGATTTATTCTGCCCGGGACATTGATCGCAGATGTGCCAACGCAGATCGGCGGTTATTCGCCACAGAATTACGACCTGGGCTATGACGGGGCCATTCCGGCGGATAAGGCATTGAGCCGTTCCTTAAATATTCCTGCAGTTAAGATGCTGCAAAACTATAAGTATCAGCGCTTTTATGATCAGTTGAAAAAGCTGGGTTTTAGCACGCTGAACAAGCCGGCAGATCACTACGGCCTGTCGCTGATCCTTGGCGGCAGCGAGGTCACAATGTGGGACCTGGCCAGCGCTTATATGGGGATGGCTCGCAGCTTAAACCATTTTAACGAATACCAGGGAAAGTATAATCCGCACGATTACGATGCGCCCGGCTATGATCAGCTGAAAAGGCGGAATACGCGTTATGATACTTACGAAACCCAGGTGAACTCTGTATTGGACCATGCTTCCATATGGAATGCGTTTAATGCCATGGAAGAGCTGATGCGACCGGGTGAAGAAGGCTTATGGGAGCAGTTCTCTTCTTCGAAAAGGCTAGCCTGGAAAACCGGGACGAGCTTTGGCTTCAGGGATGCCTGGGCAATTGGATTGAATCCGGGCTATGTGGTATGTGTATGGGTTGGGAATGCAGATGGTGAAGGCAGGCCTGGTTTAACGGGTATTGATGTTGCTGCACCTGTTTTGTTTGATATTTTTAAAATGTTGCCAGATATAAAATGGTTCAAGGTGCCTGAAAACAAGCTGAAGAAAATGAGGGTGTGCAGTCAAAGTGGCTATAAGGCAGGGGAATACTGCAAGCAGGTGGTCCTGGAGCTGGTTGCGCCAGCCGGCGAAAAAACCATGATCTGTCCTTACCATAAGCTGATCCATCTGGATAGAACAGGAACTTACCGGGTTACCGATGTCTGCGAGTCGCCCTCCGATATGCAGCATCAGACCTGGTTTATACTGCCGCCGGCTATGGAATATTACTACAAAGTCAAACACAGCGATTACAGACTGCTCCCGCCTTTTGGGCCAGGCTGTGATGGCGAAGGCAATACTTATGTGATGGAGATGATCTATCCTAAAAATATGGCCAGCATTTATGTACCTGTAGAATTTAATGGAAAGCGTGGTAAGGTGGTATTGAACGCTACACACCGCAATGCGGATGCGAAGATTTACTGGCATATTGACGGGGAATATGTAGCAACCACACAAAGCTATCATCAGCTTGCAGTTAGTCCCCCACCCGGAAAGCACACGCTTACGCTAGTGGATGAAAAAGGAGAAAGGCTGGTACAAACCTTTACCATTCTGGACAAAGAAAAGAATTAACAGATCAACTGTTATGGATTAACTTTCGCTCTGCTGCGCCAATAGTAATCAGATACTGGGCAAGGGTATAGCCAGCCATGATCAAGGGAGCGGCCTGACCTAATGGCATTACAAACTCATTGACAGCCAGGATGGAGCCAGAAAGCAGAAAGCATATCGTGCCGAAAAGAATGAGTTTAAAGCTGCTGGTGTTAACGCGTTCATTGCGAAAGGTGGCCATCATGATCATCATGCTGCCCAGTAAAATACAGATCATCACCGGAACTTTCATGACGCCCAGATGCGGGCGCAGAAAAAAATAAAAAGCAATCGCCCATATGGCACAAAGGGAAATGGCGACCCTTGCTCCTTTTTTATCCAGTTCAGGGGCGGACCGAAAATCGAGGTAGAAGGCCCTGGTGTAAAAAATGATGCAAAGCAGGATAGCGGTTAATGCGTATAGCCGATAAGATTCGTTATGTGTAGCGTAAATGAGCAATAGCTCAGCGGTAAACGCAAAGATCAGCCCGGTAAAAACACGTTTATGAAAGCGGCCCTTCAACCGGGTTCTGACATAAAGCAGTACAGGCAGGGGAAAAATAATAAGGGGTCTTATAAAAGGAGCAAGATCATTGTTCGCTATATGGGACATCAGCAGCTGCACAAGGAAGATCAGCGCAAATAAAATACTAAACTTACGGTATTTTTTCATCGTTGAGCAGGGGTGCTCTATATTAAAAACAGCAGTTATGATATAAGTCACAACTGCTGCCCTATATAGATGGATATTAAGAAATAGAATCTGTAAAAGAAAAAAGCTTAGTAGCTTTTTTCTGTACGGTTGTTGCGTCTGAAACCACCGCCACCAGCGCCGCCGGTGTTTGGTTTTTCCTGAGCTTCCGCAACTTTGATGCGGTTGCCGTTGTAATCTCCACCGTTCATGCGTTTGATTGCTTCTTTTGCCTCTTCTTCAACGGGCATTTCGACAAAGCCAAAACCACGGCTTTGGCCCGTGTCACGGTCTTTAATTATCCTAAGTGATTTTACCTGACCGAAATCACCAAATACGGCTGTTAATTCATCTTCCCCTACTTCTAAAGGAAGGCCTGTAATAAATATCTTCATTAATGTTTAAAAATTTGTACAAAAATAAGCATTTTTTCGCTTAAAATTCAAGGTTAGTGTCAGTTATAAGTATAATTATTTGACCACCCTATAACACCGGATGTTTACTTTTGTTTTTTTGCAGGTACAATTAAAGCAAATTCCATCTCGGTTAAGTCAATTTTTCTTTAAAAAGCGCTATAGTCCTCTTCCAGGCCAGTCCGGCAGCTGCCGCATTATACCGGGTTGGAGAGGTGTCATTATTGAAAGCATGATTTACGCCTTCGTAAATAAACAACTTATAATCAATATGATTCTGCTTTAACGCCGCTTCATAAGCAGGGATGCCTGCATTGATCCTTTCGTCCAGTCCCCCATAATGCAGCATCATACTGGCTTTAATTTTGTGCACGTCCTCGCTTTTCGGTTGTGCGCCGTAATAAGCAACTGCGGTGAGTAAATTTGGGTCAGCTATGGCCAGTTTATTGGCCATTCCTCCCCCCCAGCAAAAGCCTACACATCCGGTTTTTCCGTTCCCATCCTTCCGGTTGCGTAAATAGGCCAACGCCATCAGGTAATTTTGCAGATTTTTTTCCGGATCAAGCTTGCCGATCAGTTCCCTCCCCTTATCTTCATCGGTAGGGGTGCCTCCAAAGGGTGATAAGGCATCCACCCCCAGGGCAAGGAACCCAGCTGCAGCTACCCGTTTGGTCACCTCAATGATATGCGGGTTTAATCCTCTGTTTTCGTGTATAACCAGTACGCAGCCCAGGTTGTTTTTGTTTTTAGGTTTCGCCAGAAAGGCCTTTACTTCTCCATCTGCACCGTTAAAGGTGACGTTTTCCATTTGCAGGTTATCCTGGTTAAGTCCGGAAGCGGCCGCATAATTATTTTCCAGCAAAGGTAAAACGGATACGGCCATGGCAGTACCTCCGGTGAGTATAGCCAGTTTTTTCATAAAATCTTTCCTGCTGATGCCGCTGTGCGTGTATTCGTCGTACAGCGTAATGATTTTTTGATCCATATGCATAGGTTTAAATGTATAAATAAGAAACAAGGTAAGATTTATTTGCCTGAGGCTCAATGGTTATTTTTCGTTATTAAAAATATTGGCAAGCATTTTGGGCGATATTAGCAAAGAGTTCTTATTTTTAGGCGATGATTATAAAATCAGATTGGAATAAATTATAAGAAAAATGTAAATTTTGTTTTAAAAAGTAATATATTCAAACTTGGTTGACTTCAAGTTTTGTTTTCTGTGTTTATGATCTTAGCTTTGGGGACTTTTACGAATTGACAATTTTGTGAATTTAGTCAGTAATAAAAATGAGGTTTTGTTAAAGACAGAACAAATGATTCCTCATGTTGAAACAAAGATATCAACTAAAAGTTCTGTGATCTAAACATACAAGTACCAGCATGCGCAAAAAATTATACGATAGGATAGCAGCTTTTAAAGACGCTACGGCAATTAAGGAGAAGGGTTTGTACCCTTATTTCCGTGCAATTGAATCAGGCCAGGACACAGAAGTGGTGATAGACGGGAAGAAGGTGCTGATGTTTGGCTCCAACTCCTATCTGGGCTTAACTAATCATCCAAAGATTAAAGAAGCATCAAAAAAAGCAATTGACAAATATGGTACAGGGTGTGCCGGGTCCAGATTTTTAAACGGGACACTAGACATTCATATTGAACTGGAAAAAAGGCTTGCTGCTTATGTAGGTAAAGAAGCTGCCGTGCTGTTTAGTACCGGTTTTCAGGTGAATCTGGGCGTAATATCCTGTTTACTGGACAGAAATGACTATCTTATCCTGGACGAATACGATCATGCTTCTATTATTGATGGCAGCCGTTTGTCATTTTCCAGATCTATAAAATATGCGCATAATGATATGGATGATCTGCGCAAAAAACTGAGCCGCTTACCTGCGGATGCGGCGAAGCTGATCGTTGCGGACGGCATTTTCAGTATGGAGGGCGATCTGGTAAATTTACCTGAGATCGTAAAGATCGCCAATGAGTTTGGTGCAAATATCATGATGGACGATGCCCATAGTTTGGGTGTCATTGGTTTTAATGGCTCTGGTACCGCTTCTCATTTCGGTTTAACGGATGAGGTTGACCTGATCATGGGAACTTTCAGCAAATCACTGGCTTCTTTGGGTGGATTTATAGCCGGTACCGAAGAAACCATCGAGTTTGTGAAACACAGGGCACGTTCTTTAATGTTTAGTGCCAGTATGCCGCCGGCAGCTGTAGCCAGTGTAATTGCTGCTCTGGATATCATTGAGTCGGAGCCCGAGCGCATAGACAAACTCTGGGCAAATACAAATTACGCGAAAAAATTGCTTGTTGAAGCCGGATTTGATATTGGGCATACCGACAGCCCTATTATTCCGGTTTACATCAGGGACAACGACAAAACTTTCATGGTAACGAATATTCTGAGCAAAAACGGGATCTTTGTGAATCCGGTGGTATCACCTGCTGTTCCTTCTGATTCCTCACTGATCAGGTTTTCTTTGATGGCCACCCACACCTTCGAACAGATTGAGGAAGCCATCACGAAATTATCTGCCGCCGCCAAAGAGGTACAGGTAAAATCGTTCCAGGAAATCATATAAATTTATCAGAGGCTTAATGATCACATTAAGCCTCTCTCTTTATTACTCATATTGACCAACCAAAAGTAAACTGATGAAGAACATTGTTGCCGTTAGCTCCAAAAAACAGCTAGCAACATTTATTGATTTTCC
>CAMLDJ010000180.1 GCA_946478755.1 uncultured Pedobacter sp.
GGAATGAGGTTAATGGACCTGAAACGCCTGAACAAAGATCCCCGTTTTCAAAAGACCATCACGCATTTGGCAGAAGGAAAAACCTATACGTTGGCACCGAACAGTCCTGACTATCTCCGTCAGATCTGGCCGGCAGCTTCTGTCATGAACCCTGATTGGCAGTTGAACCCTTAATCAAAGGCTCCACCTGACAATTGAACCGCCGCAGGCAGCTTGAAGACAATTAAAGACATATGATACACCTGAAAAAACAAAATATATAAATAGATGAAACAAAGTATCGTAAAGCTGGAGCATCTTTCGCACCGGTATAGTAAAGATTGGGCCATTGAAGACATCAGCTTTGAAATCGATAAAACTGGAATTGTGGGTTTGCTGGGCTCTAACGGAGCCGGTAAATCTACGACGATGAATATCCTTTGCGGTGTTTTAAGCCAGACAGAGGGCAAGGTACTGATCGAAGGATTTGATACCCGGGAACACCCTGCAGAGGCAAAGAAACGAATCGGTTTTTTGCCTCAGAATGCTCCTTTATATCTGGAAGTTACGGTAGATGAATACCTGACCTATTGTGCAAATTTAAGGCATATCCCGGGTAACAAAATCAAAGCCGCTGTTGATGAGGTAAAAGAAAAATGCGGTGTCGCTCACTTTAGTAAAAGGCTGTTGGGTAATTTATCTGGTGGATATCGTCAGCGCGTTGGCATTGCCCAGGCCATTATCCATCATCCCTTGCTTGTTGTTTTGGATGAACCTACAAATGGTCTCGATCCCAACCAGATCCTGGAGGTGCGACACCTCATCAAAGAGATAGCTGAAGAGCGATCCGTCATCTTTTCTTCTCACATTCTGGCAGAGATTCAGGCTACCTGTCATGATATTATTATGATTGAAGGCGGTAAAATGGTATTCTCCGATACCATGGACTCTTTTAACAATTATATAGAACCAAACAGTTTGGTAGTAACCCTCGGTAATCCTCCGGCTAAAGAAAAATTAGCTGCATTACCGGGGATTACCAATGTTGAATTTTTGACCAGTAAAACCATCAGGATGCACTTTAACATCACGCAAGACATCACAGAAAGTATTGTAGAAACCAGTGTGGCTCAAGGCTGGAAACTAAAAGAGATTAACCTGGAAAAAAGTGCGCTGGATGCCATTTTTGCTCAACTATCTAATAAAAAACAAAACCATACCGCCTAAAAGATGAGAACGATTTTTAAAATTGCACGTTTTGAGCTAAGCACGTTATTTTACTCCCCCGTAGCCTGGCTGGTATTGATGATCTTTCCCATCCAGGCTGGATTGGATATCACTAAGTTTATTCAGATGATCGGAAGGGCCTCAAGAATGGGCCAGGAATTTACAGAGATCACCGATAAGATTTTTGGTGGTAATTATGGCTTTTTTGCCGGGGTAAAGAATAGCCTTTATTTATATATCCCATTGTTAACCATGGGACTGATCAGTAGGGAGACCCACAGCGGTTCGATCAAGCTGCTGTTGTCCTCTCCAATTAAAGTAAGGGATATTGTACTGGGTAAATACCTGGCCATGATGGCTTACGGCTTAATCCTGATATTCATTGTCGTACTTTTTGGGGTGGCCGGAGGATTTTCCATAAAAAACATGGATTATGGGCAGGTTATTTCCGGAACTTTTGGCTTATATCTGCTGATCTGTGCTTATTCGGCTATAGGATTGTTTATGTCTTCCCTAACTTCATACCAGGTAGTGGCGGCCATTAGTACATTGGGAATATTGGGCCTGTTAAATTTTGTAGGCGGCTTATTACAGGGGGTAGACCTCATCCGCCATGTTACTTATTTTTTATCCATTTCCGGTCGAACAGAACAGGCGATCAGTGGCTTGATCAGTACAGAGGATGTCGCTTACTTTTTAATTGTAATTGTTTTCTTTTTAATGCTGACCGGGATTAAGCTCCAGGCTGGAAGAGAAGCAAAACCATGGTCTGTAAAGGTACTGCGTTATGTAGCATTGATCTTCGTATGTTTTGTTGTTGGGTATGTCAGCTCAAGGCCTTCGCTTACCGGCTATCTGGATCTCACTGCAGTTAAAATGCGTACGCTGAATGCAAATAGCATCGCGCTCATCAAGACCATGAATAAGCCGCTTAAAATCACTACTTATGTCAACATTCTGGATGAGAACTATTATATGGCCAAACCAGAAGTTAAAAGTGCAGATGAAAAAACCCTCATGCAGTATCGGCGCTTTATGCCGGATCTGCAAATGGATTATGTGTATTATTACGATACATCAAAAAATTCTAATCTATATAAGAGTCATCCCGGACTTGAAGAAAAGGCACTCGCAAAAAATGTCGCAGCTATTTACGGGTTGGATTTCAAAACCATTCTAACGCCCGCAGAGATCAGAAAGATTGTTGATCTGAGTGGAGAAGAGAACCGTGTAGTACGGCAGTTGACTTATGGCGATCAGAAAACCTTTCTGCGTTATTTTAACGACATGATGATGTATGCGAGTGAGCAGGAAATTACTGCTGCCTTAAAACGTATCGTGGAGCCTTCCAAAATCCCCGTTGTTACTTTCCTGACTGGTCATGACGAACGGAGTAATTACAAAGCAGGAGATAAAGAATACAGAGTAGCCAGTATTGAACTTACCTTCAGGTATGCTTTGATTAATCAGGGCTTCGATGTCGATACCGTATCTTTACGGGTACAGGATATTCCGGCAAAAACGACTATCCTGGTGATTGCGGATCCTAAGGTTAATTTCTCCGCCACTGATCTGGATAAAATTAAACGTTACATAGATCGGGGTGGTAATTTACTGATTACTACAGAGCCGGGCAGACAGGCTATCCTTAGCCCGGTGCTGGATCATTTAGGCATTGGAATGAAGAATGATGCTGTTATAGAAAAGAGCAGAGATTTTGCGCCTGATTTTATTTTGGCTGGTTTTTCTGATCATGCGGGAGATTACTTTAGGAAATACAACAATTCCTTTCAGGCTAAAGGAGTTGTCGCCATGCCGGCGGTGGCCAGCTTAAAGACCATCTCAACATCACCATTTCACATTACCCCAATTTTAATCGATCAGCAAAGGAATCCTTTGGCGCTTGCGCTTAGCCGTAACGTAGCTGGTAAAGAACAACGGATCATGGTTTCGGGGGATGCTGATTTTATGAGTTCGGTAGAGATTGCGAGGGGCAGACCCGTAACTAAAAACTTTGATGTCATCACGGAAACATTCAGGTGGTTCAGCAATGGGGAATTTCCTGTAAATACCTACAGACCTAAATCTCAGGATGTGATTAGTAGTGATGATGCAGGGGTGCAGGCCATCAGGGTATTTTTCTTTGGTATACTACCATTTTCTTTACTGATCGCTGCTACCACATTGCTGATTTATAGAAAAAGGAGATAACTTTAAGCTAAAAAAGGCCGCGCCAAAAGTGAATGACGCGGCCTTTTGTTATTTATTTATTTGCCATTCTCGCATGTTCCTCATTATACCTCGCGCCGGTATCCGGATATCTTGCCAGCAACTCCTCAATAGCTTTCAAATCCTCCGCGGTCAATTCCACATCCACTGCCCCGGCGTTTTCCCTCAGGTATTTCGTTTTTTTAGTCCCCGGGATAGGGATAATGTGTTCACCCTGGTGCAGAATCCAGGCCAGTGCTATTTGAGCAGGGGTAGCATTTTTAGCCTCCGCTATTCCCGCAAATCCTTCAGCAAGTTTCCTGTTGTTTTCCGCATACTGCTCCTGGTAGCGGGGCAATGTCCTGCGGAAATCATGGTCTCCAAGTGTACTCACATCAAGGGTATTGGTTACCAGTCCTCTGGCCAGCGGACTGAAAGGAATAAACGATATGCCCAGTTCCCGGGTCAAAGGAAGTATTTCTGCTTCTACATCCCTTGTTAACAGTGAATACTCACTTTGCAGCGCAGCAATCGGATGCACGGCATGTGCTTTTTTAAGTGATCCCGTAGAGGCCTCCGACAAGCCAAGGTATCTAACCTTGCCCTCTTTAACCAATTCGCTCATCGCACCTACGGTTTCTTCAATGGGCACGTTCGGATCTACGCGATGTGCATAATACAGATCAATATGATCTATACGAAGGCGTTTCAGGCTTTGCTCAACTGCAGTCTTCAAATAAGCAGGAGATGCATCAAACGAGCGGGCCTTATCATCATCCCACCTGAAGCCAAATTTTGTTGCGATAAAAATCCTATCCCTGTTTGGCACCAAAACCTGGGACACCAGTTTCTCATTGTCGCCTTTGGCATAAATGTCAGCTGTGTCCCAAAAATTAATGCCCAGCTCGATGGCCAGGTTCAAGGTGGCCAGTGATTCCTTATCATCCGGCTCACCGTAGGCATGGTTCATCCCCATAGTGCCCAGCCCTATGGCCGATAGTTGTTCGCTGGTATTACCTAATTTTCTATATTTCATAAGTTAATGATTAAAAGACTAGCCGTTGGTATACTTCCCATGCACTTCGTTCCACCCGGTTATGGGCCAGTTTGTTATTCCTGATTTCCCAAATAGCGATGCCCGTCATATCTATGGGCTTATGGTTAGGCTCCAGGCCAAACATGCCATTATGGAAGCCGGTTAACCGCCATCTCGATACGACCCGGGTACCATCCTTACTTTCAAAGATATCTAAGGTTTCTAAATTGCTCTCATGAATTGTTTTCAGAAATCCTGCAACCCACTGCTTAAATTGCTCGCGGCCTTTGATTTCCATACCAGCACTGGTGATCATAAAATCTTCGACCATGAGTTCATCAATCAGGTCCAGGTTATAAGGATAGCTCCACACATTGTTCCAAAAATGCAGTACTTTATCCATAGGAGCTAAGTCTGATAACGATTGCGGTTGAGAAGTGTTTGAATTTGTCGTCATTCAACTTTTATGTTTTTGTTTCAATAAACAACTATAAGCTCAATTTTCCAAAAAAGGTTTTTATCCTGCTGATTTATATCGCCTCTATCATTTTTTTTTACAAAAGTATGGTGATTACCTGGTAGAAACGGGAAGAAAAACTGAGGCTGGTGGAATCGTCTCTGCGTCAGAGAACGCCTGGATGTAAGCAGTTTTATATGCAGCCATCGGCTCAACTTTATGCCGGGCATTCAAACTTTGATACCGTCCCAGTAATGACCAGCCGTTTCCTGGATTTAGTTCCAGATCCGTTTTGTATACCTGTTCTGCAGCTGCCGGTTTCCCCAGCTTTAAAAGGTAAGCCCCTAAAAATTGTCTTGCAGGCAGCGGCCAGTCCATTGGTTCAGCGTAGATCAGTTTATCTTCTGTTTTTATGGCTTCATTCAGGCTTTGAATGGCTGCAGCATTCTTTCTTTGATCAAATAAAATAACTGCATTTAAAATGTTCTCCGCAATCTCTGCGCCTTGCAAAGCCGTATTAAAAGGAATACGCCTTTTTTTCAAAATAGGGTCTTTCATTTTACCTCGCAGCTGGGCAAGCTGCCTGCTGGCCAGATCCGGCTTGCGGGTATACACATAAGCCAGCCCCCTGGCAAAATTATTCAGTATCCCTGCATAGGTCCAGCGAGGATTCGGCTGGATGGTATCCTTTAATAGCTCATCCCATTTACCAAGCCGTACAAGGGTGAAGACTGGCATCATGTATAAATATTGAGCATAAGTATCCTCATAACCTGGCAAAACACTTTTTCTGCACCGTATGGCATCTTTCATCCCTTTGACATACATTCCACCTGTCAGGCCACAAAAAGCCTGAACGGCAAAATAGTGGGACGAATGTTTGGTAAGCGAAAGGTGTTTTGCGAGTGAATCATAACGCGCAAGACCTGCATCGGCTTTATCATTGGCCGCTACGCCCAATGAATAAAGGCCGTTTCTCTGGTACACGTGACTGGACATATGAACCATATGTGCTATCCCCGGAAAAAGATCTTTCAGTGCCTGGGCATTGGGCAAGGCACGCTCAGGCTTACGCGATGCTTCCGTTAAATGTATAAAATAGTGTAAAGCACCTGGGTGTTTTGGGCTTTCCTGCAATATACTTTTGCACAAATCTACCACTTCTGGCGTCCATTCTTTTGGCGATCCGTCGCTGTTCCAGAAATTCCAGGCATGGATCAGCATCACAGCGTCTATAAAAAGGGCCTTAATGTCTGCGTCCTGAGGGTATATCGAGATGAGCTCCTTCATACCTTGTGCATAGGCCTTGTTCAGTTTTGTTTTTATGGTGTCGGCATCTGATGACGGATAACGGAGGTTCATTGCCTTAATGAGGTCGCGCTCTTTTGGTGATGATATACCTGCAGATTCGTTCATCAGTTTTAAAACTTCTGATATGTTGTTTGGGAGGATATAATTGTGGGCAGAATTATAGTAAGGCCCCATCACCAATGCTTGCCCCCAATAGGCCATCGCGCAGTTGGGATCAAACCTGGCTGCTTCTTTAAAGGAGGCCAGCGCTTCCTTCATATGGTAACTATAATACATCGTTAGCCCCTGGTCAAAATAAAGCTGCGCACTGTCGCCAACCGCCGATATCTGGTAAGAATAGTGCCCCCAGCCAGGCAGCTGCATTATAAATTTACCGTCGTCCGCTCTTCCAATGTTTTCTGTGGGTGACAAAGAGCCACATGTCGCTACAATTGCCTTGCTATAATCCAATAAATAGGAAGGCCTTTGCGTATATTCAGTACCACCAGAAAAAAAGAGGCAGCAGATAAAAAGCAGCAGTAGCGTTTTCATAAGGTCGGTATTAAAGCTTATCTACAACAAACTAAAAATCAATTAAATATACCGATTTTAGCAATCGTTTTTATACGTATTTTACAGAAATAGTTGTCCTCTATTTTTCTATTTTGCGAAATATAGTTTGACATGGAAATAATTTTGTAAACAAATTTCGTTGTTGCAAGAATAAGTTGCAACTTAAGGCTTGTTCGCTTTTTTATCTCAATTTCATGAACGAAGTCCTTTCTATAAAAAATGGCAACGTAAAATCCTTTGAACAGGTATACTATTCATGGAGCGAAAAAATCTATACCTTCATATTCCGGCAGTGCAACTCTGAGGAGATTGCCGATGAAGTGGTACAGCAGGTTTTTGTTCGTTTATGGGAAAAAAGAGCAAACCTTTCCCTCGAGCATAGTCTGAATGTTCAGCTCTTTAGGATGTCGAGAACTATTTTTATTGATGAACTGAGAAAAGCAGCACGCAGGCGGCGTTATCTCCATGAGCTGCAGCAAAACAAAGACAAAGCGTATACAGAAGACGCTTTTGAGGGCAAGGAAATCCTGCAATTGGTCAATAGTGCCATAGAAAGCATGCCCCCAGTCAGGAAACAGGTGTTTCTCATGAGCCGGGTTGAGCATCTTTCTCATCAGCAGATCGCCGGAAAACTCGGCATTGCGCCCAAAACTGTCGAGAACCACATCAGCCTTGCCTTGAAGTATCTGCGTCGTTTTACCCTGTTGATGGCCTTTCTGGCGCTGTATTGAGCAATTCTGCTTAAAAATAAAATTCCATTGGGGGATGGTGCATTCTTAAACGTATTCATAACAAATGAAGGTAGATGATATATTGATCAGCCGGTTCTTTAAGGACCAATGTACTGAGGAAGAAGCCCAGGCAGTTGCCGGATATTTAGAAGCACATCCCGAAAGGTTAGATGAGTTGCTGGGGCTATGGGAGGATACCGGGGAACAATCTTCTCTATCCGTCCGTAAAAAAGAAGAACTACTCGAGATCATCATTGCGCAGGCGGAAATTAAACAGCACAGGCCAGCTTTAATCAGGAGTCTTTCGGTTGCAGCCTCTTTACTGCTGATATTAGGCTTCGGTTGGTGGATGGGCATGGGTATCGTCAAGACACCAAAACAGGAAAAAGAACAGGGTAAGGCGCCGACGATTTATACCCTGGTTAAAATTAATTATGGCAAAGAGGACATGAAGCTAAATATTGCTGATGGTTCGGTCATTTATTTAAAGCCGGGTGGAGAACTCCGCTATCCGGAGCAACTCAGTAAACAAAAGAGGGATTTTACCCTTAAAGGTGTTGCAAGATTTAAAGTAGCCGAAGATAAATCACGTCCTTTTAACGTGTATGCGGGCGGTACAGTGACTACCGCATTGGGCACAGACTTTACCATTTCTTCCAAAGAGAATGAAGACAAGGTAAGCGTGTTGCTGCACAGTGGCAAGGTTGTAGTTCGGGCCGACAGCAGTTCGCAGCTTAGAAGCATGAAGAAAACCTATCTACTTCCCGGAAATAAATTGCTGATCAACAAAGCGAATTTTAAGGTGACCTTGATTAAAAATGGGGATCGGCCGGAACGGAGAAGAGAAATGATAGGAGTACAGGGGCAAACAGAGCTCAGTTCAACAGAAATTTCCTTCCGCAACCAACGCCTTGATAAGATTTTCAATATTTTACGAAGCGATTTTTCTGCTGTTATCCGGTTTGATAAAACCCAATTTAAGCGTATGTACTTCACGGGAACTTTTAAGCGAAATGCCCAAACTGTAGCCCTTGTTTTAAATGAAATTGCACTGTTGAACCACTTAAATATAGAAAAAAGAGATAGCATCTATATTGTGAAACCACAATCAAATAAACAATCAACCAATTAATTCACGTAACCGACTAAACTATGGACCAATTTTTATTAAAAACAAGGCCTGTTTTTCACAGCATTGTATTAAGCTGTTGTTTTTTGCTTTTATGTGCAGGTACGGCGCTCGCACAAACCGGTGCAACAGTAACAGGGATTGTAAAGGATGCTCAGGGCGCCCTTCTTCCCGGAGTCTCTGTGAGAATCGAAAACAAGGCAACGAATTTTAAGGCCGGCACCAGCACCAATACCCAGGGGATGTTCTCTATCGGAGGCATACCTGCAGGTGACAATTACACCATCACCTTTACTTCAGTTGGTTACAAGCCAAAAGTGATGAACGGCTATGCCATCAGCTTGACTGATAAAATATCCATCGCTGTGGTATTGGATGAAGACGCCGCCGCCTTAGGGGAAGTAGTGGTTACGGCACTGGGCATAAAGCGCAATAAAAAAGCACTGGGTTATTCCATTGCTGAATTAAAAGGAAATGAGCTGACACAAGGCGCAGAAGCAAATGTCGCCAATTCCCTATCGGGAAAGGTTTCCGGTATACAGGTGAGCAGGGCTGCTTCAGGATCAGGAGGTTCATCTAAAGTCATCATCAGAGGTAATAATTCCCTGATTGGAAACAGCCAGCCATTGTACGTGGTAGATGGAGTTCCAATTGATAACCAGAATATAGGTTCGGCCACTAATACCGGAGGTACCGATTATGGAGATGGTATTTCCAACATCAATCCTGACGATATAGAGACCATTTCGGTACTGAAAGGACCTAATGCTGCAGCCTTATACGGGCAAAGAGGAAGTAATGGGGTAATCTTAATCACAACCAAATCCGGAACGGCAGGAAAAGGAATGAACATTCAGTTCAACAGTGATTTTTCTTTGGGTAATACACTGGTTGCTCCAGATTTTCAGAACGAGTATGCACAGGGACTGAACGGGAACTTCACGCATTTGAGACGGGCAGATGGCGGCATCATTACCATGAGCCAGGCCATTGCCGGTGGCATTTCTGGAACTCCGAAGATGAGCGCCGGTCGCGATCGCCTGACCCGTTCCAGTTGGGGTCCAAGAATGGAAGGTCAAAGCTATGAAGATCAATGGGGAAACCTGCTGACCCTTACACCGCAATCGGATACCTATACGGCATTTTTTCAGACAGAAAAACAGTATGTCAATAACCTGAGTGTAGAGGGAGGGAATGAAAAAGTAAACTACAGGCTATCATACGCCAATACTTATATAGATGGGTATGTGCCCACAAATGTGATCAACAGGAACAATTTTAATCTGCGCACACAGGCTAAAATTACCGATAAATTTAATCTTGATGCCAAGCTGAGCTACATGATGCAGGACGGAACCAACAGGCCCACCTTGTCGGATGCGTCCGATAATCCGGCTTATCTGTTGATCAGTCAGCCCAGGAGTATACCCATGGATATCATGGCGCAGTACAAATGGACTGCAAATGACGTATCCAGACAACTTGGCTATAGCAATATTTTTGCAGGTCTGGAAAAAACATACGCCACCAACAGCTCCACTGCCAATCCTTACTGGACCATCAATGAAACCCGGAATACCGATCGGAGAGACCGGGTAATCGGATTGCTCAGGTTGTCGTACGATTTTATGCCCTGGTTAAAACTGACCGCCACCGGAGGTACAGACTTTTATACGGACCAGCGCTTGCGCTACCGTGCGGTAAATACCTACCAAAGCCTGAACAGAAAGGGCGACATGAGCGAAACGGTTATTCGCGTGAGAGAAGATAATTATGATGCCTTGTTAAACAGTAACTTTAAGCTGGACAACGGATTGGGTTTTACACTGAACCTTGGTACCAGTCATTTGAGCCGTTATCTGCGTCAAACCGGTAATTCCGGAAGCCAGTTTGTGGTGCCAGACCTATATGTGATTAACAATACACTCACCAACTCCTACATTTTCGGCTTAACCGAATCTGAAATCAATTCAGTATACAGCTCGGGACAGGTTTCTTTTAAAGATTACCTGTACCTGGATCTTACGGCGCGTAATGACTGGTCCTCTACACTGTCAAAGGAGAACA
>CAMLDJ010000181.1 GCA_946478755.1 uncultured Pedobacter sp.
AAGATGCGATTCACACCTGGGACATATTTTTGAAGACGGACCACCACCAACCCATAAAAGGTATTGTATGAATTCGATCTCCTTAGATTTTCAACCTGATAGATAATGTAATCTGGGAAGATAAAAAACCCTACATAGACCTATGTTTTTTTGTTCTTTCTCTTAGGGCTTCAAAATTGGCGGCTGCAAACTGGTCAATTTTCTCCGGCTCCAGGAAATTCGTTTTTATCTGATCCGCCCTTTCCTTGCCGCCCATGATAACGTTAATCTCTTTCTGCAATAACCCGCTAATAGTAGCGCTGGCAACATCTTCGGCGGTATCCATGTTATCCACCACGGCAGTCTTCATCATGTTTGTATCTGTTGCTGAAGGATAAACGGTCATTACATGAAGTGGATATTGATAAAGCTCCCTTCTCATGGCATCAGAAAATTGTCCTACTGCTGCTTTTGTAGCAGCGTACACGCTATAAAAAGGCATGGCAATGTAGCCATAGCCCGACGAAATATTTATTATGGCCCCTTCGCTGCTTTGTTTTAAAAGCGGTAAGGTCTTTTTCGTCAATAAGATAAGACCTGTCAGGTTAATATCGATCTGGCCAATAACATCCTCGTCGCTCTGTTCGGCAAGCAAACCTGCACTAACAACGCCGGCGCTGTTGATTAGAATATCAAGTGCAGCCCACTCGCGTGAAATGGTTGCGACTGCTTTATCTAAGTCTCCTACCTTTGAAACATTGGCCTGTATGGTCAAAATATTTATGGCTTTGAAATGTGCCTTCAATTCCTCCAAAGGTTCGTTTTTTCTGCCTATAACTGCGATATCCTTTACGCCATGCCGTACAAGTTCAGCAACAATTGCTTTACCTATTCCTGCGCTGCCTCCTGTGATTAATACCTTTTTGTTTTTTAGTTCCATGTGATTTAATAATAATGTTAATAAATATGTTGTCCCTTGCCCTTTTTCCATATCAACCGATAGGTTTACAAAATTTTATTAAAAAGATCAGCCGCCTGACTGTCTTTAAAAGTAGTCTTCTTTAATTGCTTGCAATGTTGCCTTGATGTTGCTACTTTTTAGATCATGTTGTTATGGGCTTAGTCGAAATTGCTGGTAAGTCCTTACAAGAAATATCATTTAATCATTTCGACGTCTCGTTTCCGGCAGTATACGGTTTTTGAAAAATTAATCCTTTTGGCAGCCGACTGCCCGATGTGGCCAACAGGGGCCGTTCTTCTGCATTTCTGTTTGATAAAACGACATTTCGTATTTTTTATATTCGTTTACCATAATTTAAGCTATTGGTAATGGCCGGCAATGGAGCAGACATTCCGGCACACAAAGTACGCCAATATTCCGCGCCAAAGTATACCACTAAGGTAGATGTTGATTTCTGAAAGAAAAAAAATAATGGTCGACTAACGGTTCCGTCACAGGGAGCTGTTATGTATATACTTGCAGGTAATAAAGCTTACTGCAACTTTTTTTATGAACCAAAATAAACTGACTGAGCTCCTGCGTAGATATCACGATGGATCTATAACTTCTGAAGAATTTGAAGAACTGGAAGAATGGTTCCATTCGCTAAATTATGCGCATCCGGATAAGGTTCAGGATCAATCCGAGGAAGCACTTAAGCATAGATTGTTTGCATCATTTAATGAAAAACTTGTTCAGCAGGACAAAACTAAGCGTAGAACCCTTTATACCAAAATCTCAATTGCCGCCACGCTACTGATTGTATTATCAGCTGGATTGTTTTTTTATCAGAAGCAGAAGGTAATCCCCCGGACAGCACAGTTGAAGCAGTCAAAATCAGGACCGATTATTCCGGGGAGCAGCAAAGCGATATTAACGCTTGCTAATGGGAAAACAATTGATCTGCAAACGCATAAGGATGGTGTGCTTTCTAAGTCTGATGATATAGAAATTCAAAAAAACGGTAACCTGCTGGCCTATTCATCAGCTTCATCCCAGGGCGCTTCATCCCAACCGGATAGCAATATCCTGACGGTACCAAGAGGCGGCATCTTCCGAACAGTGTTATCGGATGGGACTAAAGTTTGGATGAACTCTGCATCTTCGTTAAGATATCCTGTTAGCTTCTCAGGAAAGGTAAGGGAAGTGGTACTTTCAGGGGAAGCTTACTTTGAGGTAGCTAAAAATAAGTCCAAGCCCTTTAGGGTAATGGTAAATGGAGTGGAAATTAAGGTGCTTGGCACCCATTTTAATGTCAGGGGTTATGAGGAAGACCAGGAAGTGAGCACAACTTTGCTTGAGGGCTCAGTTCAATTGCATACACCGGTTAAAAGCAGCTTGTTAGTTCCTGGTGAACGTGGGGTGTTCAGACAAAATAACGCTGATCTTACCATAAGCAAGGTGAATACTGAAGATGAGGTGGCATGGAAGGAGGGCTACTTCGTTTTTGATAATCTAAGTCTGTCTCACATCATGCAGAACATCAGCCGCTGGTATGATGTAGATGTCGTTTTTCAGGGCAAGGTGAAAGATGCTAAGTTCGGAGGCACCATTTCAAGACAGCGGGATATTGCGGTGATATTGAAAGGACTGGAAACTACAGGTTCTGTACGTTTTAAAATTGAAGGAAGGAGGGTGATTGTTTTGAATTAATACTAAAAATTCTTAATCATCCAAAAAAGACCAGGAGCAGGTCGAAGTGCTCCGGTCTTTAGCCTTTTTGGGCATTTGGATTCAACAAACTGATTTTCTGTAACCAATATTTATTAAACCTAACCAAATGTATAAATTTTTAAGGGCATTCCTATGTACATGGGATTCCCGCAGCGTATTAAAATATCTATTGATAATGAAACTAACCTTTGTGTTATGTCTGGCAACACTGCTCCAGGTCAATGCCTCGACGAATGCTCAAAACATCAATATTAAAGTGAAAGATGCCACCTTATTGAGCATATTTAAGAAGGTGCACAGACAAACTGGTCTTGAGTTTATTTATGACAATGAAGTCTTGAAAGGGGCCAGGCTGGTCAGCCTGAATAATGTCAACACGCCCCTAAGCATTGTGCTGGACCAATGCTTCCAGGGACAGCCTTTTAGCTACCAGATCATCCAGAATATGGTAGTGATAAAGAAAGCAGAGAAAACTACAGGGGCCAGACAGGCATTAAATTTCAAAGTGACCGGT
Organism: uncultured Pedobacter sp.; assembly: GCA_946478755.1. Next base: position 3,168 of record CAMLDJ010000181.1, read on the forward strand.
AACGTCACCGAGCAAAACGGAACTTTTCTTGCCGGCGTCAACATAAAAGTCAAAGGGCTGAATATAGAGACCTCTTCTGATGCTAATGGCAATTTTAGCCTGGAACTTCCTGATGCGGGCGGAATGCTCGTGTTTTCTTTTGTTGGCTTTTTAACCCAAGAAATCCCCGTTAAAAATGCACAACAATTAAAGGTTGTTTTACGTCCATATCCGGTCGACCTGATGGAGGTAGCAGTGGTGAGCATTGGCTATGGTACGCAACGAAGAAGCGAGGTGACTTCAGCCATTACTACCATCAAACCTAAAGACTTTAACCAGGGCGGCGTGCGGTCGCCGGTAGATCTTATCCGTGGGAAAGTACCTGGATTGACCATCACCAGACCCGGCGGGAATAATAATCCCAATTCGGAATCTTTTATCCAGTTGCGGGGAACAACAACATTAAGTACTGCAAGTGGGGCAAACCAGCCCTTAATCATCATTGATGATATTCCGGGTGGAGACCTGAGCCTGGTTCAGCAGGATGAGATCGCGTCATTTGACGTACTCAAAGATGGCTCGGCGGCAGCGATCTATGGCACGCGGGCTAATGCTGGTGTGATCATCATCACCACAAAGAAAGGCAAGGCCGGTGAGCCCCGATACGAGTATGCCAACTACTTCGCTACAGACCGGGTTAGCAAAAGGCCTGACGTATTAAGCGCCGATGAATTTAGGGCTTTAGCGGCAAATCCTTCGTTTCCGGCACGTGGTACAGACGGCGGAGCATCTGTTGACTACTATGATCTGCTTTTGAATAAAAATAACTTCACACAATATCACAACTTTGCCGCCTCAGGTGGTGCAGCCAAAACCAATTACCGCGCCTCCTTATTCTATAGCAACCAAAGCGGCATAGCCCGTTTTAATGACAACAAACAGTATGGTGGAAGGATAAATATCAACCAGAAAGGTTTGAATGATCGTTTGTATATGCAGATGAATTTTGCGACCCGCTATCGCAAATCCAATAACATTGGTGGTAGTGGCGCTGATTTTGAGCAAGCGATACAGCAGAATCCTACTATGGCAATTACCAATGCCGCAGGTCTGTATAATGACACCCCAAACGACGCTTATTACTACAATCCTATTGCCAGAATTAATCAGGAGGAGGAAACGGGTACCCGGCAAAACTTTTCGGGTGATGTTAAATTTACCCTCGATCTGTTTAAGGGCTTAAAGGCTTCAGCTTTTGGATCTGTAGGCAGGGTGAATTATTTGGAGGAAGGATACCAGGAAAAAGCTTCCCGTTCTTCTATACGGAACAATCAGGGTGGCGGCAACGGTTACAAGAGCAATGCTTTAGCGATAACAAGAACTTTTGAGTCTACTGTTGATTACTCGAAAGTATTTGGAAACAGCCACGCGATAAGTACTGTTCTGGGTTATAGTTATCAGGACATCAACAATACTGGTTTCAGTGCCAGTAACTCGGGTTATCTTTCGGACGCATTTAAAGATAATAATCTGGCAGATGGGGTAGATCTGACGGGTGGAAAAGCGAAGATGGGCAGCAGCAGATCTGCAAGTATCTTAATAGCCTTTTTCGGGCGGATGAATTATGCGCTCAATAATAAATACCTGGCTTCTGTTATCTACCGGCATGAGGGCTCGTCAAAATTTGGCGCCAATCATAAATGGGGAAACTTTCCCGCTGTTTCTGCAGGCTGGAACATCTCTGAAGAGAACTTTATGAAAAACATTACCGCCATTAATAACTTAAAGCTTAGGATAGGTTATGGGATTACGGGTAATCAAAATATTGGCGATTACCAATCCTTAACAACTTTGGGAACTGGCGGTACCTATCTGAATAACGGTGTCTGGTATCAAACTTATGGCCCCAACCGTAATCCTAACCCTGATTTACGCTGGGAAAGGAAAAAGGAGCTCAATATAGGAACCGATTTTAGATTGTTTAATGAGCGCCTGGGCGGGTCTATCGATCTATACAAAAGACGAACAGAGGATCTTCTGGCGAGTTATGCAGCTCAGGTTCCACCCTTTGTTTTACCAACTATTTACACCAATGTAGGAAGTATTGAAAATAAAGGGATCGAGCTTGCCTTAAATATTGTTGCTATCTCCAAAAAAGACTTTAAATGGGAGATCGATTTTACGGCAAACACCCAAAGAAATAAGCTAACGGCTATTTCGAACGACGTATTTAAAGGAACAGCCTTATTTTATGGGTTGCTCACCGCACCGGGATCTTTGGGAAATACAATACGTACCGTTGAAGGTGGTCCTCTCGGAAGCTTTTATGGAAAACGGTTTGCAGGTTTTACCGATAAGGGGGAGTGGCTGTTTTATAAGGCTGATGGGACTACAGCCACCATTTCTAATGTAAACAACAATGACATGGCGGTGATCGGGAATGGCGTCCCTAAATATATGTCATCGCTTAATAATCGGTTCACCTATAAAAATTTAGACCTTTCCTTTTTCTTGAGAGGGAAATTTGACTTTGATATTTTGAATCTGCCGGATCTGTACTACGCCAATCCGACCGTCCCTAATAATCTTTTGGCAAGCGCCCTTGGGAAGCACAGTCAGATCAGACAAAGCATACAGTATTCAGATTACTATATTGAGAAAGGGGATTTTGTGAAGCTCGACAATATTACTATTGGCTATAATTTAACCGTTAAAACCAGCTATTTAAGGAATCTGAGGGTCTACGCAAGTTGTCAGAACGTTGCGACATTCACGAAGTATACGGGACTGGATCCGGAAGTGCAGGACACTGGCTTAACTACCGGTATCGACAACCGGACTTTCTATCCTTATACCAGGACTTTCACTTTAGGACTTAATGTTGGATTTTAAATCAGGAACAATGAAAAAGATTTTATATATAATTTATCCGGTTTGCGTGTTAATGCTCGTAAATATGGGTTGTACCAAGCTTGATGAAACGGTATTTAGCCAGATTCAGTCTGAGAATTTTTACAACAACAAAATAGAAGTGACAGCCGTCATCTTAAGGCCGTATACGCATATTGGAGCAAGCCTTGGCCCTTTTGGTGGACAAAGAACCTACTGGAGAACCACTGAAATGTCGGCAGATCAACTTGCGGTACCTCAAAAAGGGGTGAACTGGTATAATAACGGCGATTTTATCCGGCTTCATTACCACACCTGGACTTTTAATGAAGAGCATATTTTCCGTCCCTGGGAATTGCTTTATCAGGGAATCGGATTTTGTAATAACGCAATCGATGAGGTTAGCCAGCTGAATGCTTCTAAGGTCGGCATGACACAAACAGAATTGGATGCCGGCGTAGCAGAACTGAAAGTTTTGAGGGCCTATCAGTACATGAAACTAATGGATATGTACGGCAATATTCCGATAGTGACGAAAGTGGGAACTCCGCTAAGTCCACCTACGGTTGCGAGAGCTGAGGTATTTAAGTTTATCGAAACTGAGCTGAAAGAAAATATAGAAAAGCTGCCTGTGTTGTCTCAAAACATGGTTGGGCGGGTTTCGAAAGCGGGAGGGTATGCGATCCTTTCAGAATTATATCTGAATGCTGCAGTTTGGACTGGTACCTCCCGCTGGGATGATTGTATTGCAGCCTGTGATAAAATTATTTCTGGTCTGGCAGGTGGTCAGAATGGTTCAGCTGTTTTAGATGCCGATATTAAAACGGCTTTTAGCAATACCAATGACAAGTCTAAGGAGATACTCTTTTCCATTGCATACGACTTTGTAAAAACTGCGTACAGGGCTACCTGGAACAGCGACTTATGGCATTATAACCAAAAAGAAATATATGACGCGTCTCACCCGGGCAACAGTAACAATGGCGTAGTCGTCATCCCAACAGCTTATGATGCCTACCAGGACAATGACTTGAGAAAAACCACCTGGATGCTAATAGGGCCCCAGTTTAAGTTTGGAACCAGCACCCCGGTATTGGGTACCCAGGAATATAAAGGTAAACCACTGGTTTTTGTTAAGGAAATAAGACGTAATAGTGAAGGCAAAACACAGTCGGACATGACGCAAGGGGATGAAAACAGTGGTGCAAGGTTTAATAAGTACCAGACCGGAAGAACGTCCGATCCAAATTTCTGGGGAAATGACTGGGTTCTATACCGCCTTACAGAGGTTTATTTCAATAAGGCAGAAGCACTGATCAGAAAGAACAACGGTACGGCTACAAACGAAGCTGTACAGTTGATAAACGACTGTAAGAAAAGAGCTTTTACACCTGCGGATTGGTTAACGGAAGCTTATACCTCCACCACCTTAACGCTTGATGAGCTTTTGGCTGAAAGAGGTAGAGAGTTCATTTTTGAAGGTAAGCGCCGTACAGATCTGATACGATTTGGAAAGTTTAGCACGGCTATCTGGTGGGACCATCAGCCAACTTCAAAAAACCGTGAGTTATATCCTATACCGCTTGTACAAATACAAGCCAACCCAAACCTGGTTCAAAATCCAGGATACTGATATCATGTAGTAATGGGAAAGCCGCAACCCCTAAACGAGGCAATATGTAAAAATCATTGTTATGAAAAATTCTAATTTTAATGTTTTTCCTATCGAAATCAAAAAAGTACTTTGCTTACTCGGATTGGTACTTTGCTTAACAAGTTGCGAAAAAGATATGCCGGCAGAGGCGTCTTTGGGAACTGAAACGCCGAAATTAACTGCATCGGCAAGTCAGGAGTTAACAACGCAGGCATTTGAATCAACACCGGATTTCTCAATTATTATGATGCCGGATGTTCAATATTATACCGATCCGGATGCCTATTTACATCCTGGTGGCAAAGTCGATCATTTAAGAGCTCAGACCGATTGGATAAAGAATCACGTGGCATCAGATAATATTGCTTTTGTGGCCGGCTTAGGAGACATTGCCAATCATGCTGACAGAGAATTCCACTGGACAAATGCAAAGAGTTGTTATGATGTGCTTGAGACCTTTTCCTATACCAATAACGACGGTGTTGCGATGCCTGATGGAATTCCTTACGGACTTGCAGTGGGTAACCATGATCAGGAACCTTATAGTGATCCGACCCCGGTGGGCAATTCTACGCCGTTTTACAATGAATACTTCGGCGTTTCTCATTTCTCTGGCCGTAATTATTACGGAGGCCATTACAGCACCAATAACGACAGTCATTACGACTTGTTTAGCGTAGGAACGGGTACCGCCAAAATGGATTTTATCATTCTGTTTGTAGAGTATGATGCGAATGGAACCGACTGGACGAATATAAATGCCTGGTTGAATACCACTTTGCAAACTTATAGCAGTCGCAAAGCAATTATCATAAGCCATAGTCTGCTGAACCAGAGTGCATGGGAGCCTCAGGGCCTGTCTATTTACAACGCTATAAAAGCCCGGTCAAATGTATTTATGATGTATTGTGGCCATCGTACCCAGGAAAACTGGAGATTGGATACTTATAACGGCAGCAACATCAGGACATTTATTACCGATTACCAGGGAGAAATTAACGGCGGTGATGGCTTTATGAGGGTGCTTAAGATTTCTCCGGCGAACAACACAATTTATACAAAATCTATTTCTCCTTATAATGAGAATAAGGGTATCAATAGAGTAAAAGAAGGGGAATCAAGCAAATTTTATGTACCTGCATTTACTTTGGTACCTACAGCGCCTATAGCCAATGGTAAATATAAAATCATTAACAGGAAAAGCGGCAAGGTGATCACTGTTCAATCTGCGGGAACAGCTAACGGAGATCCCCTGAACCAGTGGGATTATACTGCTGGCGGCAGTAATAACGATCAGTGGAACTTAGTCAAACTTGGAACAACAGGATATTACAAAATCGTTAATGTTAAAAGTGGTAAAGTGATAACGATTAATAGTGTTGGGTATCAGGCTGGCGAGAATGCCAATCAGTGGGATTATACAACCGGCACTTCTTACAACGACGAGTTTGCTATTGTTTCCGTGGGAAGCGGCTATTATAAGATTGTAGCGCGTCACACCAATTTGGTTTTGAATGTGGAAGGTGGAGTAACGACAAACGGAGCCTTTATTCAGCAATGGCCGTACAACGCCGCAACAAATGCGGGAACAAGTGAGTGGGCATTTGAATTGTTGCCTTAAATACCGGGCATTTTAGAAAACGTAGGTTAGTTGGTTAGTAATGAGATGCCATATCTGGCATCTCATTCGTTTGTTTTATTGTTAGGGTACAATCAGATATATTTAAATGAGATCACTGTTATTTTTTACTAGTTTACTATTTTTATTTTCCGCATGCAGGAATCAAATGAAGCACGAATTTGATCGGGGAGAAGGCGATATGTTAGTTAAGATCCACCACGACGCGCCTGGACCAACGATCAAAGAAGGGGATTTTATGGCCGTTATGATGATTGAAAAGACCGAAAAAGATTCAATCATTTATAATATGTATGATTACGATGGTCGATCAATTGTTATTTTCCGGGACAAGTCGGCTTTTAAGGGAGATCTTCATGCAGGTTTTGGAATGCTTAGTGAAGGTGACAGTGCTACTTTCAAAATCAACGCCGATTCGCTGGCCAAAGAAAACGGTCTGCCGAAACAGAATTCAGACCGCTACCGCGTTTACCTTGTTAAGATACTTAAGGTATTACCAAGAGGTAATTTGAGCGACAGTTTAATGAATGCTCAAATTGAAGCGTACAGAACTTCTGAAAATGAGCGAGCCAGGATTGCAGAAGCGGAAAAAATCAGATCTTATATTGCATTAAAGAAACTTAAACCTCAAACCACCACCTCAGGTTTACAATATACGATCAGACGAAAAGGGAGCGGAGCAACCGGCCGCCCGGGTGATTCCTTGTACATCAAATACACTGGCCGGTATTTTAGTGGAAAAACTTTTTATACTACCGACATGACACTTGCAAAAAAATCGGGTATATATCACCCAGAAAGCAAGTACGGAGATATATTGGTCATACCACGTGAGCCATCTGAGCTACCGTATTCTTCTTTCGAAGAAGCTTCGATGATGTTTCCTAAAGGCACTCAAGCAACGTTAATCATCCCCTCGAAATTAATAGCAGGCCACCGTGGAAAAGGAATGCCAGCGTATGCCCCGATAACCGCAGAAATGGAAATTCTCGATATTAGACCTCAAAATTCGTCTGGATATGGAAAATAAATGATCAAATTATTTGAAATCAACAAAACTTTAGGGTATTTATCGAATATAATGCCTAACATTTTGTTTATTATAAAAAGATCGTAAATTAGAAAGAAAGTAAAGAAAGAGAATGCATGCCATTAAAACCTTTGAATCTTTGGATGATGCCAAACTTGTTTTGATGTGGAAAGGTGGCCATGAAGATGCATTTGGAATTTTATATAAACGGCATATTTCAGAATTGCTTACTAT
>CAMLDJ010000182.1 GCA_946478755.1 uncultured Pedobacter sp.
TGATGCGGTCGGCAATGGATCTCGCAGAAAAACCACCGAATACCACAGAATGGACGGCGCCAATACGGGCACATGCCAGTACAGCTACTGCAAGTTCAGGCACCATTGGCATGTAGACACATACCCTGTCGCCTTTTTTTACCCCATTCTTTTTTAAAACATTGGCAAAACGACAAACCTGTTCGTGCAATATTTTATAGCTTAAGGTCACACTTTCTTTTTGAGGATCATTTGGCTCCCAGATAATGGCCGGTTTATCTCCATTTTCTGCTAAATGACGATCTAAACAGTTCTCAGTAATATTTAACCTGGCGCCTTCGAACCATTTAATATTGGGTTCAGAGAAATTCCAGGACAATACATTATCCCATTTCTTTTTCCATTGAAAGTTATTGGCAATTCCCGCCCAGAACTGTTCGGGATAATCTACACTGTACTGATATGTTTTTTGATACTCTTCAAATGATTTAATTTGCATGGTTTAATTTGTTTCGGTACTAAAGTTCAAAGATAACTTTATTAAGAATCTATCAAAACTTTTCCAGCATCTTTTGCATTAAAACAGAAATAATCCTTCCCGCCTTTTCACATTTCGGTTACGTCAACAATTGAAATAAAAGAACGATTTTCCTAAAGCAATCCAACAGATGACCTGTTCTGATGGTCAATGAAGCAGAAAGAAAAAACAGAAAACCAATGCCTGGTAAAAGCACGCTATCGTTATGCTTTGCTTTGGCAGAATCACTGCTTTTTTATATGAAAAATCTAATGCATATTTGAGTAGCAATTTACCATACAGTAAATGGAAACAACTTTCGACAAAAAGCCTTTTTTACAGCCCTCTCCTAAAACCAGAGAAATCATTGCGGATATTGTGGCATATCTGTTCATTATACTTTTTATGTATACCGCAGCAAATAAATTGTTGACCATACCATCCTTCGCCTCCACCCTTGCTAAATCACCTCTAATTGGACCCTACCATATCGTTTTAGCCTGGGGAATTCCAATTCTTGAAATTGTCATCAGTATTGTGCTGATCTTTCCATCATTTAGAAAGTCAGGTCTCCGGGCTTCGCTTTTAATGATGATTGTATTTACTGTATATCTCCTCTATATGGTGCTTTCCGGAAGTAAATTACCCTGCAATTGCGGCGGTGTAATCAGCGCCATGACCTGGCGGCAACACATCTGGTTTAATCTGAGCTTCATTGCTCTCGCTGTTACGGGACTGATAATAAATAAAAAAAAAACATTTTACTCCGGCAAATGTTGTAACTTGTCAAAAATACAATAGGGATTTACTAACAATTGTTAATCAAGATGGACGGAATTAAGAAAGCAGCATTGGGCGTTCTCCTGGCTGGCCTTGCCTTTGGCTTCAGCGCTTTTACAACTTTAAAAAAACGTTCTATAGTTGTTTATTACAAAACAAACATGTCTTATCCGGTGGCAAATGACCCCAGAGGATATAAGTATTATTTAGGGGATAGATGTGAAAGCACAGGAGATCTATGTTCTGCACAATGGAATTTGGGCACAAACCCACCGCCAACTATTGACGGTCAGGCACTTCCACTTATAGGAGTGACATTTCAGACAAGTAGTGTAATACCCGGACATTTTGAATAGCGGTAGGCATATAAAAAAGTGCTTCTGTCTTTTTTATATGCCTACCGCTCATTCTGCGCTATTCCACTTAAGCGGATCTCTTCTTCATCAATAGGAAAAACATATCTTTTGTCATTTGGCGGAAGGGTATAAGTTTCCCCATCCAATACCCTGTTTAACGTAACAGCATACCTGGCATCCTTATTCAATCTTCTTAAATCGGTCCACCTAAGCCCCCTAAAGGCAAGCTCTTTCCTGCGTTCTTTTAAAACAAAGTCCAATACTACATTAGAGTCCGAACTTGTCAAATCCGGGCATATGCCTTTGCATCTGCGCTGACGCAAATGATTCAGATCTGCCAAAGCGGGTGTCAATTCGTTATTTCTGGCTTTTGCCTCGGCACGGATTAAATATAGCTCATCTGTGGCCAAGCCTCCAAACAAGTTCTTGTCGCCAGTGTAATTCCCTCTAAAGGTCATGCCATTACCATTTGTAGCAAAAAATACCTCTTTCCTGTAATCATCATCGGCATACTCATTATATAGCGATGGCTCCACCGTTAATCTTGACTGATTGAATATTCCGTACGAAAATGAACTATGAAAGATCACCTCTGCATTAAATCTGGAAATCGCATAGGTCGCTCCAATGTTTAACTGCGAATAATCCATTAGATCGGACTGAATCTGTAAAGCAAGGTCTGCATATTTGCCAGCCTGAGCATAGTTCTCCATAGCCAGATAAATTCTGGCCAGCAAGGCATACACAGCTTCCCTGGATGGCCGGGTCTTGTATGCAGGCTTGCTGGTCAACAAGGTACCTGCTTCCTGTAAATCAGCTAAAATCCGATCATAAGCTTGCTGAAGATTAGACCGTTTAACCTGCACATTCACATCGTACTCTAATCTTAAGGGCAGGCCTAAATCCTTATTTGCAGTATTGGGATTATAGGCCACACAGTATTCTTGTGACAAATTAAAATAATCAAAGGCCCTAAAAAACAAGGCACTACCCTTCACGTTGTTCCAGTCTTGTTGTTCGCTTATCGCGGGTTTTAATTTGTCAATTCCATCCAAAACTAAATTTGCATTCAGAATCCGCCTGTAGCCGCTAACCCAATCAGCACTTTGTTCTCTACTGTAGAAATTTTCTGTAGAAGCCCAGAGATAAGCAGACCTTTCCTGAACACTAGAAAGAGATCTCCATGCTGTAGCTGTAATATAAAAATCACCAGATGCAATCTCAGCTAAGCCAGTGGCTTGGGTGATATTAAAAACTTGTGCGGTATTATCCAGTAAGGCCTGGAAATCTCTAATGGTAGTTGGAACGGCTAGTATGACATCAGGTTTAGCTTCCAGCCATTTCTTACCACAGGAATTAAACATCATGATTAGCAGTGTCAAACTCCATACATGTCTTAAATTTATTTTCCCCTTCATCTCAATCATGTGCATTAAAAGCTTGCCTTAATCCCAAAGGAGAAGCTTTTAGGTAAAATGTTATTCTGACGTCCCACACCTTGTGGAACAAAATCCGGATCCGACCCAGAATCATTGGCTTTCCAAATAATACCCAGGTTCGTGGCATAAACATACAACTGCAGCTGCTTTAGGGGAATACTTTTCCAAATGGATCGGTCCACATCAAAGCTTAAACTAATGTCTTGTAACCGGATATGGTCACCTTTTTCCACCGTTGCAGATGAGCTATTGTAAAATTGATCCCTCATCTCATTATCCATATATTTGCCCATAGAAGGAATGTTGGTTATGTGCTCATCCCCACTCTTTTGCCATCGTTGAGTAAAATCGCTATGGACAAGGGATGCATCTCCATGATACATGTTGTAATAATTTACTGAGTATCTTCTAAAATAGTATCCTAATTTATAACGGATGTTAATATCCAGTGTAAATTTACGAAATGAAATGGTATTATTTAGCCCTCCAAAAACCGTCGGGCGTGCCGGGCCATTGTATTCCAGATCATTTAATGCAGTTTCATCTATTATAGCCGCATAATCCTTACTAATCTCTCCATTTAAATATCCTCTGGGATCACCGTTCAGGGGATCTAAACCGGCCCATCTGTAGCTATAAATGCCATATACGGGTTTGCCTAAAACGGGTTTGCTATTATATTCACCAACGTAAAAAACATTGTCTGGTTGCGAATAATCATATTTGGTAACTTTATCGGCTACTGTTGAAAACAGGAAGTTGGTTCGCCATTTAAATGAACCCTTCAGGTTCTGCGTGGTGATGAAAAAATCTACCCCACTGCTTTTCATTTCGGAGTAATTTCCACGCAAAAATTTTATTCCGGTGCTTGAAGCAAAAGCTTTATCACCTAACATATCCGTTCCATTTTTAAAATAGTATTCCAACCGGCCTGCAATCACCTGACCTTTACTGCCAAAATCTAATCCAAAATTAGCAATTCCTATTTTCTCCCATTTCAATTCCGGATTACCAATATTAATTATACTTGCATTTGGGAGACCAGTTAGAACACTTGATCCAACATATTTAAATGTGGTTATTCCAGTATTGCTCTTGTCCAGATTTCCATTATAGCCATAAGTCGCCCGTAATTTTAAAACCGGCAACCAATTTAACTTGTAAAAGCCCTCCCGATCCAAATGCCATAAAATCCCGGATGACCATAGGGGTACATTCTTCTGATTCGTTTTTACCCCAAAATAATTGGAACCGTCTACCCTGGCACTGCCTGACAAAGTATATTTTCCATTGTAGGTATAACCGACATTTGCAAATACCGAACGGATCCTATCCAATTTTCCAAAAATCTCGCTATGAGAATCGATCTTCCCTGATGCCCCACTTGGATTTAGCGTAAATGTAGTTGTCGTGTCAACAGTTGCCGAATGCCCCGTCTTCGGATCGTAACCGTAATAAACATATTGATTGGCCTGGCTCTCCAATTCACCAAATTCATAGCCGGCGATTGCAGACACACTGTGTCTTTTCCAGTCTTTTTGGTAATTGAGCTGGCCCCGGAAATTTTTCGATACTGCCTCCCTCACTGCTAAGTTCCGAATGGCTCCTAACGGAACGGGGCGACCAACAACCTCACCAGCATTCAGAACCGAGTATTGATTAATAATGGTCCTGGTCAAATTAGCGTCAAGTCCGCTGATAAGTTCGGATCTATTGCTGATCCGCTGGTACTGGTATTTCAGTTCTGCACTTAATCCGGGGATTAAACTATATTTTAGTCCTCCATTTAAACGCAAATCATTTCCCTTCAAATCTGCAGGAGGCTGATTTAACTCATCCAGTGGAACGAAAGACCAGTCAAGGAAACCCTTTGTTAGTGCTTGCGCATTAAAATCCTTACTGTACATTTCAAATACAGTAGCTTTACCATCGGCGTCTTTAAACTGGTAATAGGGCTTAGCATTTGGACGTAATGTATTCGTGACTGTACTGTCCATCTTCCCGGTTGCGCTGACATAAGACAATCCAGTGTTTAACTCCAGGTTTTTCAATAGTTTTATGGAATGCTGCGTATTTAAAGTGATCCGGTTGTCTTCATTGTTAACCAGGTTCAAAAGAGAGCGGTCATACCCGGCAGAAAGATAATGGTTGGACTTATTCGTGCCTTTGCTGATGTTCAGAAAATATTGCTGAGCGATCTGATTTCTATATAAATATTTAAGCTCTTCGTTCCTGATGTCATTTCCGCGCAGGGCATTGAGCTGCGCTTCAGTGAGCTCCGGGGATTGTCCGTTTCGCTGTCTGTCTAAAATTCTCACCACAGGAGAAATAACCGGATACTTAGTTTTGTCCAGCAAGTCAGCATCATATTTCCCCTGGTTAAACAAAAAGGTTTCTATATCAATGAAATCTGATGAAGATAAATAATTCGGACTATAGAAGACGTCAGGCTTACCGGAAAACGTAACATTACTATTGAAGCTCAAGGCCAGAGGCTGACTGTACTTTCCTTTCCTGGTGGTGATCACGATGACGCCATTACCAGCCCTTACACCCCATATAGACGCTGCTGCCGCATCCTTCAAGATGGCAACATTAGCGATATCATTGGGATTAATGGAATTAAAATCACCATTGAAGGGGAAATTATCCAAAATGATCAGAGGCTGGTCGTTGGCATTAATGGTGCTTCTGCCACGAATAGATAAGTCAAGATTTCCAAATCCGGTACTCAATGTATTCTTATTGAACAACAAGCCACTGGTTATGCCCTCCAGTCTTGACAGGATGTCTGGACTTACTTTTCGATTTAGTTGAATACTGTCAACCAGCACAAAACTTCCTGCTGCTCTTTCTCTGGGAATTCGCTGATAACCCGTACTTACAATTTCTACCTGATCCAATAGGAACCCATTTTTAGGCAGGGTATCCCTCGGCTGCTCTTCAACTTTTGCTTTTTTGTCTTGCACTGAAGGTGCCGCTGCAATAAGCTTTCTGTCCTTTACAACGATTGTTTTACCAAAAAGGGTATAGCTAAGTGGAAGCTTAGCCGAAACCTCATCCATTACCTTCTCAAGTTCAGTATTTCTGAAATCAGCGTCTATGAATTGATTGGCATTGAAATCGACTTCATTCCAGACCACGCTTACGCCAGTCTGCTTTCTTATCTCTCTGAACAGCTTTGGCAGTGATACATTTTTCTTTACGTAATTCAACTTCTGGGCTTGTGAAACAATTGTCGACAGAAGTAGTATAAAAATTAGAGCCCCCTCTCTTAAACGCATTATTCAATTACGGTAATCCTCCTACCCTTTGTTTTAAAGTGTACATTTGCAGTTACTTCCAGTACTTTTAATACTTCCGAAATTTTGGCATTTCTGGAAATAACACCTCCTAAAAGGGCATTATTATTGTGCTTATACTGATAAACTACTTCCACATCATACCAACGGCTAACCGTGCGCATGACTTCTTTCAGAGAAACATTGCGGTAGATGTATTCACCATTTTTCCATGCAATAGCTTCTTCAGCTTCTACCGTTTTTACAGCGATCTCCGTACCCGTAAAAGTAGCTACCTGATTTGGTTTTAGCGTCACATCAGGTAGAGCAGTTTTTTTGTTACCTTCAACTTCAAGAGGATCCAGAGATGAAGGGTCCAGTCCCGCGAGTAACCTTTCTTTTTTAAGTAGCGGCCTCACGCGTACACTTCCCTCAAGAAGGGTTGTCTTTACTACCCCATCATGTCCATATGCATTCACATTAAAATGAGTACCTAAAACCTCGATTTCCTGTCCGGCACTTGCTACAATAAATGGCACCTTGTACTTCTTATTGCTGGCCCCACTATTCTTAATCGTTACTTTGGCTACTTCGAAATAAGCTTCCCCGGTTAATTCCACCCTGCGTTGGGCAGCAGTGGAAAAAGTGGATGAAAACTTCAAACTGCTGGCCGAATTAAGCCAAACTTTAGTTCCATCAGGCAATGTCAGCTGGTAGGTGCCTCCGTTTGAAGTGTAGACGGTCATCAGATTTTGACGAGTAGGAATGTTTACGGAAGGCTCTCCAAAATTTTGAGTATCCACCTCCGTTCCATCATTATAACTGATCCCTTTATCAGAAACTAAAATCCCTTCTTTTGCATGGTTTAAGTTTATGCCCTCACCATTTGCCAGTGCCAGCACTACTTTATTTAAACCGGGTATAACAGCTTGTTTCTGGGTTGCATTAACAGGGCTGGACTGCTTGAAAAATAACACGGTCAAACCGAGTAACACCAGTCCGATGGCAGCAACTGAACTTAAGTCCACAAACAGTCGTGTCGTAAAACCACGTTGCACTGGAGCTTGGTGAGCTTCCGCTTTCATTTGCTTTATGGAAACGAGTGCAACTCCAATTTCAAAATTTAGCTTGTAACTGTACAAATTGCCTGTACTTTCTTCATGCTCAAGAAAAGCCATCAGGTCTGAATACCTGATTTTCCCTATAAAATGACCATCATTATAAACAGGGAGGCTATTTACCGCTCCCTGACGCATGTGTGACAGGGCTTCGGCGACTAATTGGCGGGTATCTAATTTTATCTGATCCAAATTGTTTGCGTTAATTTAAATTCTTTCTTTCGTATCTGCTGCAAAAATAAGCAATTTTAAGGCTCCATCAACCACCATCATCCGGTGTGCTTAAGCATCGTTAGCCTGAAAATCAATATTTTAAGAAAAAGGCGCGTTTACGAGCATAAAAGGTAAGAATATAAATTGAAATTATTTTTATTTTTTTACTAGAACTTCTAAAATTTTCTGAGTGATTTGAAGCAAAGACCAGCACTAAGCGTTATACTTGCTAGTCACCTAAGGCCTGCCTCATAGGCAGCTGCAACCTACCTGATAAGTGTTTTACACCCTCCACGTACCTGGCAGGCACCTATGAGCCACCAGTTTGGGACCTGTTTGTCCTAAGCCCGAGTACTGTATTTTGCCTTGTTTTACCCTACTATACCTACATAGGGTGTCCGATACTGAAAAGCATAAACGGATAAGACACTTTTTAGTGCATTATTAGGATAAAACGCATGTTATAGGCACTGGCAACTGATCATTTAAACCGGCGCAGCTGTTAGATCTGTCAATTGCCTGGAAATAAATTAAAAATATTTTGGCCACCCCTTGACGATTACAAATATTTTATTGATATTTGCACACTCTTAAAAAAATTAAGAAAGTATATTAAACACTATAAATAAAGGCATGTCTAGAGTTTGTGATTTAACCGGAAAAATGGCAATGACAGGTTTTAATGTTTCTCACTCGAACGTTAAAACTAAGCGTAAGTTTTATCCCAACTTACAACTTCAGAAATTTTATATTCCTGAAGAAGATCGTTGGATAACACTGAAAGTATCTACTTCAGCGATCAAAACGATCAACAAAATTGGTATTACTGAAGCGATCGCCCGTTTCGTAAAAAAAGGATATTTGTAAATAACATTGGTTGATGTGAATCAACCTTAATAGTATATAAAATGGCAAAAAAAGGTAACAGAGTACAAGTTATTCTAGAGTGTACAGAGCATAAAACTAGCGGCATGCCTGGTATGTCTAGATATATCTCTACTAAAAACCGTAAGAACACTACTGAGCGTTTAGAATTGAAAAAATTCAACCCGGTATTGAGAAAAGTAACGGTTCACAAAGAAATTAAGTAATATCATTTAGTATTTCAAAAATACAATCCATTAAATCATGGCAAAGAAGTCGATTGCAACCCTAAAAACGGGTAAAGGAAAAGAATATTCGAAAGTTATTACAATGACTAAATCACCTAAAGGTGCTTATTCTTTCAAAGAAGTTATTGTTCACAACGATCATGTTCAGGATGCTATTACTGCATCTAAAAAATAATTTTAATATTTTATAATATTAAAGCCGTCCCTTTTTACCGGGAGGGCTTTTTTTGTTTTGTTATACATTCGCATGGGTTTATTCGATTTTTTCAAGAAAAAAGAAACCGCGCCTGAAGCGCAAGAGGCGCTCGACAAAGGATTAGAGAAAACTAAGGAAGGCTTTTTTAGTAAGATCACTAAAGCCGTTGCCGGCAAATCTACCATAGATGACGATGTACTGGATAACCTGGAGGAAGTATTGGTTACTTCTGATGTAGGTGTAAGTACGACTTTAAAAATCATTGAGCGTATTCAACAACGTGTAAGCAAAGACAAATATTTATCTACCACAGAACTGAACCATTTACTTCGTGATGAGATTCAATTGCTGCTGGCTGAAAACAACAGTAACGACTTCCGGCAGTTCGAATATGGACAGCACAAACCTTATGTAATTATGGTAGTAGGCGTCAATGGTGTGGGTAAAACTACGACGATTGGCAAATTGGCACATAAACTGAAAGCCGAAAACCTTAAAGTTGTGTTAGGTGCTGCCGATACTTTCAGGGCCGCTGCTGTAGAGCAGATTAAACTCTGGGGCGAACGTGTTGGCGTACGTGTAGTTGCGCAGGCCATGGGTTCAGATCCCGCCTCGGTAGCTTATGATACCCTGCAATCGGCTGTGGCTAATGGCGAAGATGTGGTAATTATTGATACCGCAGGACGCCTGCACAATAAGGTGGGCCTCATGAACGAGTTGGGCAAGATAAAGAATGTGATGGAAAAAGTAATCCCGTCCGCCCCACACGAAATATTACTGGTATTGGATGGCTCCACGGGACAAAATGCCTTTGAACAATGTAAACAGTTTACGGAGGCTACAGATGTAAATGCACTGGCCATTACTAAACTGGACGGTACGGCAAAAGGTGGCGTGGTGATCGGCATCTCCGATCAATTTAAAATTCCCGTGAAATACATAGGCGTGGGCGAAAGCATGAACGACCTGCAATTATTTGATAAAAAAACATTTGTCGACAGTCTGTTTAACTAACAGCCTGCAACAATAAATTATAGCATACCCAATAATAAAGATGAATACAAAAACCGCTTCCAAAATAATCCCTGTTAAAAAACCTAAAATCAATGTCATCACTTTGGGCTGTTCCAAGAACACCTACGATTCTGAAGTTTTAATGGGACAACTGCGCGGCAACAGTATGGATGTAGTTCATGAAGCCAATAAAATGGGTAAAGAGGATATCGTGGTGATCAACACCTGCGGCTTTATTGACAATGCCAAGCAAGAATCTATTGATACCATCCTGCAATACAGTCAACTAAAAGAGGAAGGAAAGGTAGGAAAAGTGATTGTAACCGGATGCTTATCTGAACGCTACAAGCCTGAGCTTGAATCTGAGATTACCAATGTAGACGCTTACTTTGGCACAAACGACCTGAATAATTTATTACACTCAATGGGTGCGAATTATAAGCACGAACTGATCGGTGAGCGGCTACTAACCACTCCTTCGCATTTTGCATATTTTAAAATTGCTGAAGGCTGTAACCGTCCCTGCTCTTTCTGCG
>CAMLDJ010000183.1 GCA_946478755.1 uncultured Pedobacter sp.
TTAAACTGAATACAGCCTGACAATCCACATCCCTGGATTTGGTAATGGAACCCGACGCAGAATCTCCCTCAGTAATAAACAAAGTTGTCTCGTATCGCTTATCGTGGGTGCTGTTAAAATGAACCTTGCAGTCCCTCAGTTTCTTATTATGCAATGAGGCTTTTTTCGCTCTGTCATTAGCCAGCTTTTTTATGCCCGCAATATCTTTACGCTCCCGTTCAGATTGCAGGATTCTTTTCAGCAAGGCATCAGCCACGTCAGCATGCTTGTGCAGATAATCATCCAGTTCCTTTTTAACGAAATCATTAATGAAAGTCCTTACCGAAGGTCCGTCAGGCCCCATATTCTGCGAACCTAATTTGGTCTTGGTCTGCGATTCAAATACAGGTTCCTGTACACGCACTGAAATCGCAGCGATGATAGAAGACCTGATATCGGAGGCGTCGTATTCCTTTTTATAGAATTCACGGATCGTTTTTACAACGGCCTCTCTAAAGGCTGCCTGATGTGTTCCTCCCTGGGTAGTGTGCTGACCATTTACGAAGGAATGGTAATCTTCTCCGTATTGCTGTCCATGTGTCATCGCAATTTCAATGTCATTCCCTACCAGATGGATGATCGGATAGCGCACGCTTTCCACATCGGCGTGTTTGTGTAGGAGATCATACAATCCGCGTTCTGAGAAATATTTCTGTCCGTTAAAATTAATCGTAAGGCCGGCATTCAGAAACACATAGTTCCAGATCATGCTTTCTACAAAATCAGGGATATAATGATAATTTCTGAAGATAGTCTCATCAGGATAAAAAGTAATTGCGGTACCATTCCGCTGCGTGGTGTCAATGATGTCATTTTCCAGGACGATCTCTCCTTTCGAGAATTCGACCTTCTTGGTTTTGCCATCACGATAAGATTGTACCACAAAATTGGTTGACAATGCATTTACCGCTTTGGTACCTACCCCATTCAAACCAACAGATTTCTGAAAGGCCTTACTATCGTACTTACCCCCTGTGTTGATTTTAGAAACACAGTCAATCACTTTACCCAATGGTATGCCTCGCCCGTAATCACGGACATTCACCTTTTGATCAGAAACAGTGATTTCAATGGTACGCCCGGACCCCATCACGAACTCATCAATGGAGTTATCTACAATCTCTTTAAGCAATACATAAATTCCATCATCCTGAGCCGATCCATCGCCCAGTTTACCAATATACATACCTGGACGTAATCTGATGTGTTCCTTCCAGTCGAGGGAGCGTATGCTGTCTTCGTTATAATTCGGTTCTGCCATGCGGTAATTGAGTAGAGTAGATTACAAATTTAGCTGAATATGCCTGGTAAACAACCATAAAGTTTCCACAAATAAACATTCAGCGGCTAAAATCGTCTGATACGCAAAAGCCGAAGTTTATGTGTACCTTTGCCGCAAAACAATATCTTTTGTTTCTATATATTTTAAATTAAAATAAAAACACATTGTTATTCAACGAATTAAATCTGATTGAGCCGATTTTAAATGCGCTGCAAACAGAAGGTTATACACAACCCACCCCAATACAAGAACAATCCATTCCATCGATATTACAGCACAGAGATTTACTGGGCTGCGCACAAACAGGAACAGGAAAAACTGCTGCCTTTGCGATCCCAATGCTGCAGTTGCTGGCTAAGCCGCATACCAACACGAAAGTTCATAAGACCATTAAGGCGCTGATATTAACACCTACGCGCGAACTGGCGATACAAATTGAAGAAAGTTTTAAGGCGTATGGTAGAAATCTTCCGCTAAAACATCTGGTGATATTTGGTGGTGTTGGACAAAAAGCACAAACAGATGCCCTGCACAGAGGTGTTGATATCCTGGTAGCAACGCCTGGCAGGTTGCTGGATCTGATGAACCAGGGATTTATAAACCTCCGCGATATAGAGATATTTGTATTGGATGAAGCGGACAGGATGCTCGATATGGGATTCATCCATGATGTCAAGAAAGTAATTGCCAAGCTGCCAGCTAAAAGACAAACGCTGTTTTTTTCGGCAACCATGCCTAAAGAAATACAGGCACTGGCCAGCACTATTCTGACCAATCCTGTAAAAGTGGAAGTCACTCCGGTATCCTCCACTGCGGAAAAGATTCAGCAGCAGATCTTCTTTGTGGAGAAGAACGACAAAAAAGGCTTGTTACTGCATATCCTGAAAGATAGAAGTATAGAGACTGCATTGGTGTTTGCACGTACCAAACATGGATCAGACCGGATCGTTAAAGACCTGGTTAAAGTTGGCATAAAAGCAGAGGCGATACATGGAAATAAATCGCAAAATGCCAGACAAAGGGCATTAACAAATTTCAAAGCGAAAACCACGCGCATTCTGGTCGCTACAGATATTGCTGCCCGGGGTATTGACGTCGACGAGCTGGCACATGTTATCAATTACGAATTACCGAACATCCCTGAGACTTATGTCCATCGTATCGGACGTACCGGCCGCGCTGGACTAAGCGGAACGGCTTTTTCATTTTGCGATCCCGAGGAAAAAGAATTCCTGGATGATATCGAAAAGCTGATTGGATTAAAGATCCCGGTAACGGAAGATCATCCCTATGCGATGAGCTGGCAAAGCCTGCTGTCGGGCGCCGCTGCTGCCAAGTCAAAAGGAAAAGCAA
This sequence comes from uncultured Pedobacter sp., assembly GCA_946478755.1. The sequence goes on from CAMLDJ010000183.1 coordinate 2,675, forward strand.
AACCTTCCAGAGGTCCGCGCCCAGAAAGAACTGAACGTCAGCCCAATTTAAGTGGAGCAAAAAACACTTCTGGCGGAGGAAACAGAAGATGGGGTAAAAAATAAGTGAGCTGATTTTTTTGAAAAAAAATTAGCGTTGCCCAAAGTGGTTAATAAAGAGCAGTTTACATGAACGGAGATGCAAACAAGGATCACCGAATGAAAACCAGAACAGGTTCCTGAACTGCATTTATAGACCAGTTCAAAATATCCCCCGAAGCATATAAGGATAAAGACCTTCAGCAATATTAAAACAGTAAAGAAAAAGCAGTATGAAATGTACTGCTTTTTCTTTGCCCATATCTGCCAATTGGCAAATGTTGGCAAAACTCCGTTACAAAATAAATTCAGATTTAATCAAGGCCCGCTTGGTTAATGATATGCCCCTAAAATCTTAACTATTCACAGGTGACATTTCCTCAAACTTACCTTGCCATTCTTTAATGGCCTCAAGTATAGGTAGAAATGCTAATCCCTTTTCAGATAAATTATATTCTACACGTGGAGGTAGTTCTTTAAAAGCCGTTCGTTCTAACAATCCATCTTCTTCCAACTCTTTTAGCTGTTCAGTTAATACTTTCCGAGTAATATATGGAATAATAGCATCTAATTGCCCAAATCGAATTGTACGGGTTCCAACTACATTAATAATTATTGGCTTCCATTTGTTACCAATCGTTCCGATGGCTCTTGTAAATGGACAATTTGAATTACAAAACTTTTCGTCTCTCATATCTCTATTAATTATTGGTTACCTATCAGTAACTACTTTATTATAAATGAGTATCTAAAAGATACAAATTACAGTACCTTTGAGTAACAAAAGTAGTTAATAATTTTCAAAAACACTTAAAATGAATAAATTAAAAGATAAAGTAGTCGTTATTACTGGTGGCAATAGTGGTATTGGATTAGGCATTGCCCAAGAATTCAAAAATGAAGGTGCCAAAGGAGTTATAGTCGGCAGAAATCCAAAAACTTTAGCTAGTGCTGCGGTTCAGATCGGAGATGATTTTACAGCAATAAATGCCGATGTAACCAACATTGCCGATCTGGAACGCGTATTTAAAGAAGCGTTTGAAAAATTTGGTAAAATTGACGTGATCGTAGCAAATGCGGGCGGTGGAGCTGTCGGAACTGTGGCAGATCTTGGTGAAGCGGACTATGATAAGGCCATGGATCTAAACCTGAAAAGTGTTTATTTCACTGTTAATAAAGCACTACCTTATATGAATGATGGGGGTTCTATTATTCTAATAGGGTCGAATGCAGCACATCGGGCATACCCATCATTTGGGCTTTATGGTGCTGCAAAAGCGGCTATAATCTTTTTTGCAAAAGCGTTTTCAAACGACCTTTTAAATAGAAGGATTAGAGCAAATGTAATAACACCAGGTACAACAGATACACCAGCATTTGAACAATTTGTTCCCTCAGAACAAATTGAAGCTATAAAAAAACACTTTGCGGAACAAATGCCGATAGGCAGGATTGGGCAACCATCCGACATAGGTAAAACAGCGGTATTTCTAGCTTCTGATGATTCCTCGTTTATCCTTGGTGCTGAAATACTTGTTGATGGCGGTATGACCTATTTAGCTCAGTAAATAATTGAACCATATTTTTTCAAATAATAGCATTTGGTGATTATGCCAAAGGTTTTAATCAAACAAATTTTCAATAATGAGTAAATCAGAAAACAAAGTAGCGAGCTACGCAATTATTGGCTTCGGCAATATCGGTCAGGCTCTTGCCAAGGCGTTTGCCCGCAACGGCATTGAAGTATCCGTTGCAACCAATCACGACCCGGAAAGTTTTGCAGCTGTTGCATCCACAATCGGATCCACGATAATTCCTAAAAAACTAGAGGAAGCAATAAAGGCAGACATCATATTTTTGGCTGTCCGTTTCGAAACGCACCCAGATGTCGCAAAGTTGCTGTCCAACTGGCAAGGGAAAACCATCGTTGATATGACCAATGCTTACGGTGTGTCCTTAGAGAATTTGAGAGGATTGCCTTCTGCCAAGGTTGTTGAACAAGCTTTCACTGGTGGAAGAGTGGTTAAGGGCTTCAATCATTTAGCCGCTGCCATACTTGCACAAGATCCAGCAGTAGTTCAAGGTGGCAGAAGAGTTGTCTTCCTAACGAGTGACGATGACAGTGTTGCAACGGAGGTTGGTATGCTTGCAGAAAATCTCGGTTTTGCACCAATCAAACTTGGTGGGCTTTCGGAAGGCGGACTACTTGTACACGCACACGGAAATCGTTGGGGTCAACTGATTTTTAAGGACCTGGTCAAGTTAGACTAATTAATAGTGTTACAAGTTTCAATGCGATTTTATCGCTTAAATCTTAAATGGAATAATGAGTAAATTAAAAAACAAAGTAGCAGTAGTTACAGGAGGTAACAGCGGTATTGGATTTGGCATAGCCCAAGAATTCAAAAACGAAGGTGCGGTTGGCACAATTGTAGGAAGAACACAGCAAACCCTGGATTCCTCTGTTGATCAATTAGGTGGGAACTTTATAGGAATTAATGCAGATGTAACCAAACAAGATGATTTGGAAAGGCTGTTTAAAGAAACGGCTGAAAAATTTGGAAAAATTGACACTGTAGTCGTGAATGCAGGTGGTGCAGCAACAGGTGCAACATTGGGTTCGGTTGCGGAAATTGGTGAAGCAGATTATGATAAAACAATGGATTTGAACCTTAAAAGTGTATATTTTACCGTTCATAAAGCATTGCCTTATATGAAAGATGGGGGCTCTATCATTCTAATTGGCTCAAACGCAGGGCATCGTGCCTATCCTTCCTTATCACTTTATGGTGCCGCAAAAGCTGCCGTTATTTCATTTGCAAAAGGATTTTCACTGGATTTATTGGATAGAAAAATACGAGTTAATGTATTGTCGCCCGGCACTGTTGACACCCCTGTTTTTGGAAAATTTATACCCGAAGAGCAAGTAGAGATGGTGAAAAAACAATTTGTAGATGGAATACCAATTGGCAGAATAGGTCATCCTTCGGATATAGGGAAAACTGCCGTTTTTCTTGCTTCAGACGATTCATCATTTATGATTGGAAATGAGATTCTTGTTGATGGTGGTTCTGTAAATTTGGCGCCATTTTGATAAATGGTTGAATTCAAGTTATTATTAAATTAAAAAACACAAAAGCTGAAGCCTATTTTTTTGGCTTTTAAAAAAATCAATAATGAATAAATTAGAAAACAAAGTAGCAGTAGTTACCGGTGCAGCAAAAGGAATTGGTGCAGGAATTGCAAAGGCGTTTGCCAAAGAAGGTGCAAAAGTTGTTGTACATTATGCTTCAAGCAAAGATGAAGCAGATAAAGTGGTACGATTCATAACCGATAATGGTGGTAAAGCAATTTCGGTGCAGGGCGATATATCGAATGAAGCAGATGTAATCAGATTGTTTGAAGAAACAAAAAAAGCTTTTGGGACGTTGGATATTTTGGTAAACAATGCGGTTTATCAGCAATTCTTACCTATTGAACAGGCATCGGTAGAAATTTTTCATCAGCATTTCAATGTCAATGTTTTGGGCCCTATACTTGCTATCCAGGCATCTTTAAAACTGTTTGGCGATAAGAACGGCAATATCATTAATATCAGTTCGGGTGCGAGCAAAATGCCTTTGCCCGCAGCTTCTTTATACTCTGCAACTAAAGCAGCATTAGATGCCATAACGATTTCATTGTCGAAAGAACTCGGAGCAAAAAACATCCGAATCAATTCTATTTTACCGGGTGCTACGGAAACTGAAGGTGCAAATAGTGCTGGTGTCACTACGGGTAGCGAGTATGAAAAAATGTTTATTGCCAATACACCGCTTGGCCGCAGAGGTAAGCCCGAGGATATTGCGAAAGCGGCGGTATTTCTTGCTTCCGATGATGCAGCGTGGATTACGGGAGAGCAAATTTCCGTTTCGGGAGGTATGTATGGTTTTTAAATTCATAATTTGCTACTAACCATAAACAAAGCCGAAGCAAATGTTTCGGCTTTTAAAATAAATTAAAATATGACAAATCAAATAAAAGATTATACAGATTTTATTTGTTCCTTTTCAATCTGTTTATCTCCCCATTCTTTAAGATAATTGATAAACGGAATGAGTTCTTCTCCAACTTCTGTTAATGTATATTCTACTTTAGGCGGAACTTCGTGATATACTTTTCGGTCAATTAAATGGTCTGTTTCTAATTCCCTTAAAGTTTGTGTCAGCATTTTGGTCGTGATGTCGGGCAAGGTTCTATTCAATTCGCCATAACGCAAAATGGAATGCTCGTGTAGATACCATAAAATTCTGCCTTTGTATTTGCCTCCAATTCGCTTAAAAGCGTAGTCAACAGCACAAGTTGCAACCTCTGGGCAACTTTTTTCTCTCTTTTTCATTTTTTAATTCATTGATAATCAATTATACATTACTATTGGTATGTAGGGTACAAAAAAGTACATACTTGCCACAAATATACCGGTATTATACTTTTGCATCTCACTAAAAGAATAAATAGTAATGAGTTTAGATCATAAAATAAATAGACCTGCAGTTATGAAAGCAATCAGACAACACGAATTTGGCGGAACTGAAGTTCTTCGTTATGAAGATGCACCAATACCAGAAGTAAAAAAAGGAGAGGTTTTAGTAAAAGTGAAATCGATTGGGCTAAATCCGCCCGACTGGTATTTACGTGAAGGATATAAAATGTTACCTCTGGAATGGCAACCTAAAGTTTCATTTCCTATTATTCCTGGAACAGATATTTCGGGGGTAATTGTTGAAGTGGATGAAGATGTAAAGGAATTTTCTATAGGTGATGAAGTGTATTCTATGGTACGATTTCCAAGTTACGGCCCAAGTCAGGCCTATGCTGAATATGTTAGCGTGCCACTCTCAGAATTAGCATTAAAGCCAAAAGATATTGATTTTATTCAAGCCGCCGCTGCACCTATGTCCTTACTTACAGCCTGGCAATTTTTGATTGAACTTGGGCATAACGAACCTAATCCTCTTCAACCAAACCCGCACGAACCTGTTCCACTCGCTGGCAAAAAAGTACTTGTAAATGGAGCAGCTGGAGGAGTTGGACATTTTGTATTGCAATTGGCAAAATGGAAAGGAGCATACGTTATTGCCGTTGCATCAGGAAAGCACGAAAGCGTTTTACGTGGGCTTGGTGCTGACGAATTTATTGACTATACTAAAAATACTCCTGAAAATATGGTATCTGATATTGATTTAGTTGTTGATTGTGTGGGCGGTTCAACTACGGGCCGCTTTTTAAAAACACTTAAAAAAGGAGGTGCATTATTTCCAATTTTCCCTTTAGGTTTTTCTGGTGCCGACGAAGCTGAAAAATTGGGTGTTACAGTATCTGCAACACAAGTACGTTCCAACGGCTCACAGCTTTCAGGACTTGCTGGTTTGCTCGATAATGGTACAATCAAAGTTATTATTGACAGTGTTTTTCCGCTAGCGGATGCTGGTAAAGCACACGAAAGAGCTGCAGAAGGACATATACAAGGAAAAATAGCACTTACAGTTTAATATACGTTTAAATCATTAAAATAGTCGGTCATCCTGCAAGTCATGCACAGCGCCCTTAAGCGCTCAATACCTTTACACCTCAACTGCCTAACCCTTTCACTGGTCAAACCAACTTTAATGGCAATATCATCATGGGTTAATTGTGGAAAGCCGTCAATCCCATAGCAATACTTTAAGATCACCGCTTGTCTTTCAGGCAACTTATTGATTACCCTGCTCAGGTCTGTCGACAAAGAATCTTTGAATAACTGACCGGTGGGAGATTCGGAATTTCGGTTGACCAGGATGTCCAGAAGAGACGTTTCCTGCTCGGTATTTGACTTGAGATCAACAGAGACTGCTATTCCACTATTGAATAGAATGTCAGCAATCTTTGCTTCCGGTAGGTCAAGTGTCTCAGCAAGCTCATGAAGTGTTGGCGTTCGCTCCAGTCTCTGCTCCAGTTTAACAATGGCCTTCGAAACCCTTGTCAGCTCATAGATCTGGTTTCCCGGCAACCTGACCATCCGTTTCTGTTCCGCAATAGCCTGAAGAATACATTGCCTGATCCAGTAGACTGCAAATGAAATAAACTTAAATCCCTTGGTATGGTCAAAGCGCTTTGCAGCCTTGATTAATCCTAAATTGCCCTCACTGATCAGATCAGAAAGGTTCATCCCTTTGTTCTGATACTGCTTGGCTACCGAAACCACAAAACGAAGATTCGTCGTGATCAATTTTTCCAGTGCCAGATCGTCGCCATTTCTAGCCCTGGAAGCCAGGCGCAACTCTTCTTCATGATGCAGTAAATCAATATGGGCAATGTCGATAAGGTACCTGGAAACACTGTCCTCATTGCGATTCGTGATGCTCTGCAATATTTTTAATTGTCTCATGCCAAATTCATTAGATAAATTCAATGTCGCATCAAATCTAAAAAGGCATTCCGACAATTTACGGAACTCATTAACAATCAGTTAATAACGCAATTTAAGCATAGAATAACAATACAATATTCTGTTCAGAACATTCAAACCCCAGGGAACAGAATTTAATTTCTTACCATCTCCAGGGAGGATCAAATCCAACCATGAGTAACACCTGTCCGATGTTTAATTGATCTTCCTGATCGTGATGATGCGCATCCAATGCATTATTTTCATGACCGGATACGTCGGATCAAACTCAAACCAACGGGAAGCAAAATTCGGGCTGTTCGGTTTTTTATGGTGATTATTCTGGAACAACTCACCCATCATTAAAAAATCAAGCGGCAAAGAGTTTTTGCTGTGATCATTGTTGTCATGATTCGAATAGCCATATTTATGTCCACACCAGTTTACGACAGCACCATGAATTGGTCCCATTAAAAAATGGATCGGCAATAATAAAAACATCCACCAGGCGGTGGCAAAGCTGATATAGAACCAAACGTAAAAGCTAATAAAAACAAAACGTGTAATCCAGGAATCACCAATTTTATCAATAACCGGCCAGGAAGGATAATTGTCCCTGAACTGTGCTTCCGGCTCTACATTATATTTGGAATAATTGAGGTAAATATTTTTAGTCTGGATCATCATTCCCCAGACATCCTTTACAAAATGCGGGGAGTGCGGATCTTTTTCGGTGTCACTGAAAGCATGATGCATCCGATGCAATATCGCATAAGCTCTTGGGTTCAAAAAGGAAGACCCCTGGGATAAGAAAGTGACCAGGTAAAAGATTTTTTCCCAAAAAACATTCATCTTAAACATCTTATGAGACGCATAACGATGCAGAAAAAAAGTTTGAGAAAACAGGGAGAGAAACCAGTGTAAAAGGAAAAAGATTAAGATAATCATATATTGTTAACGGGTATTGTATGTATTTAGGGGTATGTTACTGCAGAGATGACATTCAGATGCCTTTATCTTCCAAAATCATCCTGTACCCTAACAATATCATTTTCATCCGAAGGATTGGCGGGATCTGTATGTTGCCATATTTCCGAAACGATACCCCAGTCATCCAAACCAATTAAGCGATGACGTTCGCCCTGTTTCAGTTTAATGGTTTGGGCCGGCGCAAGTCGCTGCACTTCTCCCTGCTCGTCAGTATCACTGGTGATCACTCCTACAGTCCCGTTTACAACTCTCCAGATTTCTGCCCGGCGGTGATGGTATTGCCAGGAAAGCCTGGTGTTCGGAGCTACGATTAATATTTTGGGACTTAATTTACCCGATATCTTTAAATCGTCAACATTTAATT
>CAMLDJ010000184.1 GCA_946478755.1 uncultured Pedobacter sp.
AAAGAAACATCATGATATTAATAGATAGATTTTTAAGTGACGAACAAGACCCAAAAGCGGTTGAAAAGGTTTTGGGTAAACTGAATGACATGCTGAGCAACAATGAGGAGCTGATCTATATGGCGGTACAGAAAAAGCCGGCTGTGAACCTGCTTCCTGATTGTATTGCCGTGAGCAACAAAAGAATCTTTTACTGTGAGCCTGGAAATTTCGGCATCACGATGAACTTTAAGGATATCTCCTGGAAAAGCATTAAGGAGGTTTCTTTTAAAGAAGAGATCTTTGGTTCTAAATTTATCTGTGTGCCTTTGCATGGTGAAAATATCACTACGGAATACATCCCCAAAGTACAGGCACGCAAATTATACCAGGCAGCTTACGAGCAGCTGGAGAATTTTAAAGAGCAGCAAAGACAATCAGAGCTGGAAGAAAAACGTTCATCAGCTTCGCCTGTGACGGTAAACGCCGCTTCACCTGACCCTGCAGAAGCGCCTGCTCCTTTCTTTTCTCAACCAACTGCAAGTCCTTCCAGCCCTGTTGAGGAACCGGAAGATGAAACGACCTTAAAACTAAGGAAACTGAAAAGTTTATATGACAAGCACCTCATTACCCAGGAAGAGTACGAAGCGAAGAAGGCCAACATATTAGATACCTTATAAGCCAGGGTGAATGAAGTTTAGAAATACTGCTCCACTGGCCTCACTAAGTGCGTTTTTAATGTGGCTAGCCTGGCCGCCAATACCATATACCACCCCGCTGTTACTGATTGCCCTGGTGCCTCTGCTGATTGTACTAGACAAGATCCTTCTTAAAAAAGAAGGAAAAACGGGCAAGCAGGTATTCTTAACTGCAGGGCTGACTTTTCTGCTCTGGAACACGGCATCCATTTACTGGGTATACAATGCCATCAGTGCAGTAAATAACCCTGTGGTATCCGCATTCGTATCTCTTATCCCTTTCGGATTGGGGGCGCTGCTGATGACCTTTGCTTTCTGGATGTATTACCGTTTGCAAAAGGTAAGCAGCAAAAAAATCGCTTATGCGGGCCTGGTGTCATTCTATGTGGCTATGGAGTACCTGCATCAAAGCTGGGACCTCTCCTTTCCCTGGATGACTTTAGGAAATGGATTATCGGGTATGCATCAGCTGGCCCAATGGTATGAATATACAGGTGTTTATGGGGGTTCCCTGTGGATACTGTTAAGTAACATTTTAGCTTTTGAAGCGTATAAACAATTCAGGTCCAATGCTAAAGGCTATTTGAAATTCAGGCCCGCAGGGATATGGGGCTTGTTTATTTTGCTACCCGCAGGCCTTTCCTTAACCAAATACACCCAGTACAAGGAAAAGCAGGTCCCGGTAAATGTGGTAACCGTACAGCCGAATATTGATCCTTATGAAAAATTTGGCAGCCTTTCCACGGCCGACCAGCTCAATATACTGACCCATCTTTCTGATTCCATTGCGCAACCCAATACGGAGTATTTTATCTGGCCTGAAACGGCGATTCCCAATTATGCGGATGAAGACAGAATACGCAGTAACCCGGATTTTAGGACAGTTCAGCAGTTTCTTTCCCGGTATAAGAATGGAACAGTAATTACGGGCATCGAAAGCCTGAAATGGTATAGCAATGCGCAGACCTTATCTGCTAAAAAAGCCCAGAATGGGATGTTTTACGATAGCTTTAATGCAGCAATGCAGGTTGAAAACTCTGCGAACGTCCAATTTTACCATAAATCTAAATTGGTGCCCGGGGTAGAAAAAATGCCTTTCCCGGCTGCCTTCTCTATCTTAGCGCCTATTTTTGAAGGCTTTGGAGGCAGCGGCGGCGGATGGGGATGGCAGGACCACCCAGGTGTGTTTTATGCCTATAGCGGCATCGGCGTAGCCCCCGTGATTTGTTATGAGTCGCTCTGGGGAGAATGGATTGCCGGAGCAGTAAAGAATGGTGCTCAGTTCATCGCTATTATCACCAACGACGGCTGGTGGGGAAATACCTCGGGAAAAGACCAGCACCTCCTTTATGCAAAATTAAGGGCTATTGAAACCCGGCGGTATGTAGTCCGTTCGGCAAATACGGGGATCTCCTGTTTCATCAACCAAAAAGGTGATGTCATAAAGCAAGCCGGATGGTGGACCAGGACGGCATTAAAAGCCGATATCAACTTAAATGACGAACTGACCTTATACGTGAGGACCGGCGACATCATCGCAAAATTCTTATGTATAAGCGCGCTTTTACTGGCCCTGATCATACCTTATAGAAAATGGATCAGAAAAGCCTGACCTAAGACAGGTATTTCCCTACAATAGGCATCCTTCTGCCCATGCCAAAAGCCTTAGGTGAAATGCGCAGGATTGGCGGCGTCTGATAGCGTTTAAACTCTGCTGTATTGACCATTTTTATGACTCTCCTGACTAAAGCTTCATCATAGCCTTGTGCAATAATGGCCGAAGAGCTTTGTTTTAATTCAATATATTGGAACAATATATTATCAAGAATATCATAATCTGGCAGAGAATCAGAATCCTTCTGTCCAGGTCTGAGTTCTGCAGAAGGTGGCTTCATAATGGAATTTTCAGGAATGACGACCCCATCTTTATTGATATAATGTGCCAGCTGGTAAACCTGGGTTTTGTAAACATCTCCTATCACCCCAATAGCGCCACACATATCTCCATACAAGGTACCATAGCCTACTGCACATTCACTTTTATTAGAGGTGTTCAGTAAAATATAGCCAAATTTGTTGGACATCGCCATGACAATAATCCCCCGGCAGCGGGCCTGTATATTTTCTTCCGTAAGGTTAAAGGGCAGTCCCCGAAAGGCCGGAGCCATCATGCTGTCAAATGCATCGGCGGCTTCTTTTATGGGGACGATCTCGTGCATACAGCCAATATTATTTACCAGGTCTAAAGCATCCTGAATAGAATGATCGGAAGAATATTTAGATGGCATCAGTACGGCCATTACATTTTCGGGGCCTAAAGCGCGACAGGCAAGGGCACAAACAAGTGCAGAATCAATGCCTCCTGACAAACCCAGTACAGCTTTGCTGAATCCTGATTTGACGAAATAATCTTTAATGCCTAAAACCAGGGCACTATAGATCTGTTCAATATCTTCAACAGCCTGATGGGCTATGGGCGCATAGCCTTTAATGCTGTTGTCCCCAAATTCGTAAACGCGAAGGGCCTCCTCAAAGTAAGGCATTTCATCAAGCAGGTTTCCTGTGCCATCAAATGCCAGTGATCCCCCATCGAAAATGATTTCAGTTTGCGCGCCAACCTGGTTAACATAGAGCAATGGCAGCTGGTATTGCTTTGCATTATCAGACAATACGAGCACCCGTTCTTCATCATGCAGGTAAGAAAAAGGCGATGCGGCGATATTGATCATTAGCTTTGGCTCTTGTTTGATCAGCTCATCCATAGGAGAAGAAACATACAAAGGGTTATTGTTGATGTTCCACAGATCTTCGCAGATGGTAACTGCAATTTTAGTCCCCTTAAAATCTATACATTCGAATTCCCTGGCAGGCTCAAAATACCGGTACTCATCAAACACGTCATAATTGGGCAGTAAGGCCTTTTTTACGACTGCTTTTGCACGTCCATCTTCAATAAAATAAGCCGCATTATAGAGATCCTTTCCTGCAAGCACGTCATTTTTAACAGGCAAACCCACAATACAGGCTATTCCTTTACAGTGGCTGGCAATTTGTCCGGCTGCTTTTTCACTCAGTTCAATAAACTCATCGAATTCCAGGAAATCGCGTGGCGGATAACCGCATATTGCCAGTTCGGCAAATACAATCAGATCGGCACCCCTGGCTTTTGCCAGTTCAATGTGCTCAATGATCTTGTTTGTGTTGTATTCGAAATTACCAATATGATAGTTAAGTTGTGCTAACGCGATTTTCATGGGTATATATTGTTTTTAATGGTTATGAAGCGTACATGGATCTTGTACACTGCCTTGCTCCGGGGAACGGTTAAAAGAAAACACCAAAATTTATGCCGATATAATGATTACGGACCTTGTGGTTCTTATCCTCCGCAATATCGGTAAAACCATTGTTAAAAGTTAATCCGGCTGTAATGCTGGTGTGATCGGCAACGTCAAATTCACCTCCGGCACCCAATATCAGGCCTGCACGATAGAAATTGATCTGATCCGAAATGTTTCGGTTATCCTCTATGGGCTTCCCGGCAGCTTCTGAAGATTGTTTGGCTCCGATATTGAAATCATTAGACAGACCAAATTGTCCGTACCATCTTACCTCCCCCACTTTAACGGTCTTCAATTTCAGCGTAAGGGGGATTTCAATGTATTGAAGCTTATACTTCAGATCATAGGCTGTTTGGGTATCTGATCCATCGTAATAGGGTGGAACATTAACCTCTGTACTCTTACCGTTTATAGTGGTAATGGTTAATCCTGTTGCAAACGTATAATTTTCAGCAAAATTGAAATCAGCCAGTAAGCCATAAGAGAATCCTAGAGCCACGCTATTTGTCTTCCCGGTTTCCGGCTTTATCCAACCTACGGTGGGGTGTGCAGTAAGCCCCAGACGGAAACCGTAGGAAGATAGTGATTGCTGGGCAAAAAGATGCCCGGTTATAAACAATAGCAGCAAGCTGATCAAGGTTGTTTTCATAGGATTATAATTTGTTTTTTTAATGGTTATGAAGCCATCATAAGCAATTTCATCGTTGTTTTGCATCTTTGCCCATGATGGTTTCATTGGAATGTGTTTTATTTGTTAAATTTTGGGAAACCTGCTATCGGCTATTCCTAACAATTGCAAGCGAATAACGGTTCATATTTATATATTTGTTTGTAATGAACTATCCTATAAAATTCAGCCAAAGCTATTTATTTTTTCTGTTTATATTAGCATTTCTTTCCTGCAAACAAGGTACCAAACCAGATGTAAGTGCAATTCAGCTCAATGTAAAAATTGATCGCTTCGATCAGGACTTGTACAACGGAAAAAAAGCAGGCCTTAAGCAAACTGATGCATTGCTGCAAAAGAAGTACGGTGCCTTTTATGAGGATTACCTGCACCGGATGGTGGGTAACGACAGCTATAGCAATGAGCAAATGCTGTCTACGCTGTTTACCGATCAGGCATATGAGGACCTGAACAAGGAAAAGGACAGTGTTTTTACCAGCCTGGAGCCGCTTGAAAAAGACCTTACGCAGACCTTTAAATACATTAAATATTATTATCCGGATATCCAGATACCGCGCTTTATTGCTTTCATCTCCGGCTTTGCAGTCCAGACCCCTATTGGCGATGATTATATGGGCATTGGCCTGGACATGTTTCTGGGGAAAGACAGCAAATTTTACAGGGCCATTGTAGAAAGTGTTCCATTGTACTTGTCCAGACGGTTTTCGCCGCAGTACATTGTTCCCAGGGTTACAGAGACTTATGCAAGGGAGGAACTTTTTCAGGAGCGTGATGAAGACAGAACCTTATTGGCCAAAATGATCCATAACGGGAAGATCCTTTACTTTATGGATCGGGTTTTGGCCGACCAGGTGCCGGACTCCGTCAAAATCGGCTATACGGCAAAACAATTGGAATGGTGTAAGACATTCGAAAGTGACATCTGGGGTTATTACCTGGAGAACGATCTGTTATTTGAAACAGATTACCAGAAAATACAGGTGTTTCTCGGCGAGGGACCATTTACACCCGGACTGGGAGAAAGGAATGAATCGGCCCCTAAGCTTGGTGTATGGGTTGGCTGGCAAATTGTTAGAAAGTATATGCAGGAAAACAATACGGTTACCTTGCAGCAACTTATGGCGGAAAGAGACGCACAAAAAATACTGCAGGCTTCTAAATACAAGCCAAAGTAATTAGCGGTTAAATTATTGATATTTTAGCTTACAGCAGCGGCAACCGACCAGGCTCAATGGCTTTTTGATGTCCCAGGTGCCGCTCCTTAAAAAAGGGTAAAAATGCTGAACCTTGCAGATCAGGTCGTTAAGCGCACGAGCTCTTCTCCTATAAGTACAGGTATAGCCTCGCAAATATTCAGCTGCAAACAGAATCTTACATCTTCCTCAATATTCAGTTGGGCCAGGCGATGGCTGTGTGACGACTTGTGCAGGTAACCTCTCAGATCATCTTTTGCCAGCAAATACAGATCTTCGGCTGCCACACAGGAATCGCAAAAATGCGTAAAATCCTTTCGCAATTCATTTACAACAGCACCTGCAAACAGGGTATCTTCCAAATTAAAGTTATCCTTCCATCCCGCGCAGAGCAGCAATACGTCCTGTTCCTGATCGCGAAGCCAGTTACACAGGGATCTTAAGTTAAGAAATGAACCTATTACCACCTGATAGGCCTGCTCACGTGCCATATGAAGTGCCTTGGTTCCGTTGGTGGTCGTAAGTACGACCGTCTTCCCTCCCACCTTATCACTAACATAAGAAAATGGAGAATTGCCGAAATCATAGCCTTCAACAACTTTTCCATTTCGCTCTGCTGCGAGTAAAAAGCCTTTTGCCGTATAGGTTAAACAATCATCTACCTGTGCAACAGGAATAATAGCCGTTGCCCCATTGTCAATACCATAAACGATAGAGGACGTTGCCCTTAAAATATCAATAACAACAACGATACTGTTTTTGGTATCGAAAAGGTGTAATAGTGCTGGCGTTAAACAAACTTCTATACTTTTTTTATGCTGCATCGGTTGCGTTATACGGGAGGGTTTAGATAAAATTATTTATAAAAAGGGAACTTGACAACTTTGGCCTTAATTCTGGTGCCCCGGATATGGACAAAGATCTCCGTACCTTCTTTGGCCATGGCCTTATCTACATATCCCATTCCGATTGCTTTTTGCAGGGATGGACTTTGGGTACCTGAAGTCACCTTACCGATCACTGCACCGTCTGCATTAACGATCTCATAATCATGACGGGGAATGCCTCTGTCGACCATCTCAAAACCGACCAGCTTACGCAGTACACCGGCTTCTTTTTCTGCAAGCAGCGCTTCTGAATTGGTAAATATTTTCGAGAACCTGGTAATCCAGCCCAGGCCTGCTTCAATGGGCGATGTGGTATCGTCAATGTCGTTTCCATAAAGGCAGAAACCCATTTCCAGACGCAGGGTGTCTCTTGCACCTAAGCCAATGGGCTTGATATTGAAGGGTTTTCCCGCTTCAAAAATAGCATTCCATATCACATCAGCATGCTCATTATCAAAGTAAACTTCAAAGCCCCCGGCTCCGGTATACCCTGTTGCAGAGATCAGTACATTATCAATTCCTGCAAACCTCCCTTTTACGAAGTTGTAATATTCCATAGAAGCAAGGTCAACTTCCGTTAAAGGCTGTAAAGCTGCCGCCGCTTTAGGCCCCTGAATGGCCAGCAAAGAAGTCTTGTCCGATATGTTGTGCATTTCTACACCCTGAGTATTGAACTTTTGTATCCAGTTCCAGTCCTTTTCTATGTTTGAAGCATTTACCACCAGCATATAAGTAAGCTCGTCTATGCGATAGACCAGCAGGTCATCCACAATCCCACCCTGCTCATTGGGCAGACAGGAATATTGCACTTTTCCGTCATATAGTTTTGAAGCGTCATTACTGGTCACCCGTTGGATCAGGTCCAGGGCATGCTCACCTTTAAGGATAAACTCGCCCATGTGACTCACATCGAAAACCCCAACGCCATTCCTTACTGTTGCGTGTTCTGCATTTATGCCTTCGTATTGTACAGGCATATTGTATCCTGCGAAAGGCACCATTTTGGCGCCCAATGAAATGTGTGTATTCGTTAGTGCGGTATTCTTCATACAGTTTTAATATAAATAAAAGCGTCGCAAAGGTATATAAATTTACACACTAATTAATTTTTGGTAGACTTTCAGCATTCTTTCAGAAATCACGTTGATATCGTGATCCCTTTCTACTGTTTTTCGAGCATTCTCTCCTATTTCGCGCCACTTTTTGGGGTTGGTGATGCATTGTAAAATAGACCTGTAAAACTCGTCGGCAGTATCAGCGATCAATATATCCTTACCGTGTTCGCACATAATGCCCTCTGCCGCCATACTGGTAGCAATAATACATTTACTCATGGCCATACCTTCTATGATTTTGACCCGCATGCCACTTGCCGATAGCAATGGAACAATCATGATTGATTTAGAGTTGATAAACTCCACCGCATCAAATATTTCCCCTTCCACGACCAGGTTTTCAGAATCATACTCAAAAAACTCCTTCTGCATATTCTTTCCTGCAATGTAAAAGCGGAGCTCACTGTTTAGCTTTTCAATGTCCGGCCAAATTTCATCAAGAAACCATTCCAGCCCCTCTTTATTGGGTCTCCAATCCATCGCGCCCAGGTGAAATAAGGTAGGGAAACTTGTTTTAGACGGATTGGTCACATATTTCCCAAAGTCGAGCGCCACAGGAAAGACCTCCAATGCAGTTTCACAACCGAACCTTACAATACTTTGCCTGTCCGGCTCACTGATGGCAAATACCTGATGAAAACGATTGATCTGTTCCGTTTCATAATGCTTTAGACGACGGGCTAAGAACTGCAGATATTTTCGTCTCGGTCTAAACTGTTCTCTCATCGCTATCCGCTCCCAAACCTCAAATTCGATATTGTGCGCACGGTAGATCACCTTTGCTTTGCTGTGGGTTTTTACCACATCAAGGTAAGGGACGACAAACAGGCCTTCGAACTGGATGATGTCAAATTCGTTCTCCTTTAAAATCTCTTCCAGTAAACGTGCAGCCTCCTCATCAAAAAACCTGGAAACGTTATACGATTGATCCGAAAAGATATTGAGGAAGGCCCCCCATATGTTTACTTCTGTATCCAGGTTAAAGGAATAGAACTTGATCTGCTCAAAAACCGGATCATAAATGTCATCCACATCAATCCGGTGTTTATTGGTGTTGATGCTAAACAACGTAATGTCTACCCCAAGTTTTAGCAGCCCCTTAATGGTATTATAAACCACTATAGGATACCCACTATTCGGTGGAAAAGGGACTCTATTTGTAAGAAGTAGTGTTTTCAATATGTGAAAATACGAATTATCCCGCTATTTTGGAAACAGGTTAGACCGGGAAGTGAGGCCTGAGGGCTTATATCTGGCTATTTTCCTCTAACTATTCAATAGTTAGAGAACTTTCAACGATGCTTATCCATTATTATTATACCAGGTGAAAAATTTTTCTCAAATTTACCCACCGAGCCCCTGAGTGTGCTTGCCCAAATAAACCACCATGTATAGAACTTTAATTTCAAACCTGCTGCTGCATCTCTAATTGATGCATTTTCTGGTATGAAAAGATAATTCTATAATTAAACGATTTATAATATTATATGAAATCTAAATTAACAACACTGCTCTTGTTTTTCTTTTTTGCCAACCAGGCAAATGCAGGCACATTTTATCGCTCGGTATTGATACCTTTTACTGGTGAAATAGAAGGGAATATTTGCTTTAGCATAAAAGGTACAGAATCAGTATTTGAACGTGCTGATTTGATTAGCAGTGATATTACTGCAGGTAATGTACCAGATCTAACGAGCGTCGCCGGGACTATAGATTTTAATACCACTGACCTTAGCAACCTCGGGCCAACGGTTACGGATGGACTGGGTGGATCTAACGACATTCCAAATATAGAATATCAAATCTATACAACAGATGAAGCCGGCACCCCAACCGGGCAGCCATGGGTATATTATCAAGATGCTGGTTCGTTAGGAATAGATGGTATAGTAGCTGATCAAAGTGAGGGGGATCCTGTGATCGTTATAAAAAGTGCTCTTGGTGCTGAGTTTTCGTTTAACGGTATAACAACCGGAAATTATACATTTGCACAGTCGAGGGTTGTTTTTGAAGGCTTCCGTGACGGTGTCTCGACAGGATCAGTAACATTAGGTATAAGTGGGGGTATCGGCTTTAATGAATTCACCTCTGCAGAGTTAACCCCTGCCATTTTTCAATATGTTGACGAAGTACAGCTTACTAATCCTGATATTCCTACCGGAAGTTCCTCCAAAGTTAACGTACTTTCGCTGGATAATCTGGTATTTGGGGATGCTGTTCTGCCCCCTATAATTACCTCTGCGACTTACGATGCCAATACAGGGACACTGGCTGTAACGGGAACAGATTTTCTGGCAAATGGTTCTGGAAGCGATGTAGCTGTTTCCACATTAACGCTTATGGGAGAAGGCGGTTCGGCCTACACGCTAACATCTTCAGATGTGGAGATAAACGACGCCACCAATTTTTCGGTTACACTGAATGCGACTGATAAAGCACGGGTTAACCAAATGATGAATAAGAATGGTACTTCTTCAACTGGTGGGACTACTTACAACCTGGCAGCGGCGGCTAACTGGATGACCAGTGTTTCCGATGGAGCGGATCCGACGGGCAATGGAATTACGGTAAGCAATGTAGCAGTGCCCGCTGTTACCTCTGCCA
>CAMLDJ010000185.1 GCA_946478755.1 uncultured Pedobacter sp.
TAATGAGTATGACCTGGTCGCCATGACTTAAAGTGCAGGCCGACCAGTCTGGCTTGGCAACAATGTTTTGGTTGACGGCTACAGCAATTCCTTTGGCTTCCTGCGGGAGGACCAGGGCCAGCAGCTGTTCAACAGAACAGGCTTCATCAACAACATAGCTTTTGTGGTTTACAGTTATTTCCATGTTTTAAAAAATTGGAAAACTGTAGGGGATAGCCCATAACGGGGCGAAAAGACAGCAATGAATTTGCTTCTACTTTTCCCTTCGGCAGTACTAACTGCATCAGGTTCAAAGGGTATATCTCAGCGCAAGGCACCCCTAAAGTTTTTTGTAAAGCTAGGTTATTTTTTTAAAAATGACAAAAACAATTTATGTTTTAGTTTCCAGGGGCTTTTGTTTCTAGATCGGAAGGAATTGCGGGGTTCCTGATAAAAGCAGCCCGGAATGACGAGCTCCCCTTTCTTGCGAGCTTTTGTGCTTTGGTAAAATTCGGGCAATTAAATGAAAAGGATTTACTTCGTTCTGACAGTTTTACACGGGAGTCCATCAAATCAATTGCTACCTTTGCACCGCAAAACACTGCAATGATCTCCAATACAAAACACCGCTTTTTTTTAAGTCTTTTTTTCTTCATGTCTGGGTTAAGTTTCTCTACCTGGGCTTCCAGAATCCCGACAATTAAAACTGCTTTCGGCTTCAACGAAGCAGAATTGGGAAGTATTTTATTCGCTTTACCTGTGGGCTCTTTACTTGGCCTGCCAATTTCCGGCTGGCTGGTGTCAAAGTACAATAGCCGTGTACCGCTGTCGGTGGGGTATGGGCTAAATGCATTAGCACTTGCGTTCATAGGAGTTGCACAGAATACCATCAACCTGATCGGGGCGGTAGTTGTATTTGCCTTTACGACCAGGATTTTTAATATTTCTGTAAATACCCAGGCCTTAACGCTTCAAAAACGGCTCGATAAAAAAATCATGGGATCTTTTCATGGCTACTGGAGTATGGGTGGAATTGGGGGCATTCTCTTGTCTACCCTGTTACTGGAGCTAGATGTTTCTTTACAACATCATTTCATGGCTGTTGCTATAGTCATGCTGATCGTGACCCTTTACGCTTATCAGTTTTTGTTAAAAGGTGACAGATCAGAAACTGGTAATAAATTAATATTGAGTAAGCCCGATCCTTATATCTTTTACCTTGGATCGGTTGTTTTTCTCTGCGCCATATGCGAAGGCGGGATGTTCGACTGGAGCGGTATCTACTTTCAGGAAATCGTAAAAGTGGAGATCTTTACTTATGGATACCTGATATTTATGACTTTTATGGCTGCTTCAAGGTTTCTGTCAGATTTTATAGTCGCCCGCTTTGGGATGCCTAAAACCTATATCATGAGTGCCACATTTATCATTTTGGGCATCAGCCTGGCGGTTATATTTCCATTTTTCTGGACCGCTATGATCGGTTTTTCACTGGTAGGCTTCGGTACTGCGGCTATTATTCCGATGTCTTATGCGCTGGCGGGTGCATCAAAAAAGTATTCTCCTGGCATGGCTATTTCTGTTATTGCCACCTATTCCATAACAGGGATGTTACTTGGTCCACCGCTAATCGGTTACCTGGCACATGCCTTTAATTTAAGGGTATCCTTTGTCTTGTTTGCCTTATGCGGTTTCTTACTAATTCCCATCTCACAAATGTTCTTTAAGCATCAAAGACTTCCAAAGGAAACCGTTTAATTGTTTCATTTTGAAAGTCTTTGCTTATTTGTTTAATGCCTCAAATTAAATCTATCAGACCTGCTGAGCGGGATTTCTTAAGTCGTTGTCCATGCGATCTTCAGTGGATTCCGGTTTTTCGGATTCCGCATTTTTGAAATCTTTAAACTCCTGACTAACCGTGCTGGCTTTGGTTTTTACCTTGTCTACCAAACGATCTTTGAAACCAACAAGGTTGTCTTTTTGGCTTGATATCTGTTCTTTTAAGGCGACAAAGCCGTCCTTCACATTGTCGGTAAGACCGAGCGCCTTATCAGATATCTTTTCTCTTATCTTTTTACCGCTGTCGGGAGCAAATAAAACGCCCAGGACCGCTCCAACCGCAAGCCCGGTTAGTAGAGCTACCATAGCACCTGAGGTGTCACCTGTCTTATAGGAAGGCATAATTGATGATCTGCCGGAAATTAATTTTTTATAATTCATAACCATTTTTTTTATCGATGAAAACCAATCTTGTAAATTAAGAAACACCTATGCTGCCATAGTGTTTTAATTAAAATAATTTTATTAAGGTTTTTCAACCGGGCGATAAAGGTCTTCATATGGCATTGATTGATGTTTATTCGGTTTGCAGGCGATGCCTATCACTGTTCGGGCTGTGTTTAACGTTAATCCGTCGTTAATAAAGTGGCATAGCTATACACCATGTCCGATACTGGAAATGGTTTACAGTTTTTGAGGTTGGTAAAAATTTAACAATTATAACACTGGTATGAGTTGACAAATATCAAAAATCGTCGATTAGTCCGAAAAATTATACTGCCTAAGGTTGACAGGTGGAGATTTATTATTCGACATGTGTCTTACTAGAATAAGTTTACCTAAATCAGACCAAAACGACGTAATTTATTCTCTACTTTTGTATGGTGTATTTTGTACACTAACTAGGATACGAGAATGAAGAAAAGTTTACTCACTTTAACCCTTGGCGGACTGGGTATTGGCATTACAGAATTTGTGATGATGGGCCTGTTGCCTGATATTGCAAAGGATTTGTCTATCACTATCCCACAAGCGGGTCACCTGATCTCTGCCTACGCTTTAGGTGTGGTTATCGGGGCACCGTTGTTGGTTGCTATTGCGGGCAGCTACCCTCCGAAAAAGATATTGATCGCCCTGATGCTGATGTTTGTAGCTTTTAATGCATTTTCCGCTTTTTCTCCTGATTATACAACGATGTTTATTGCCCGTTTACTTGCCGGATTGCCGCATGGAGCGTTCTTTGGTGTAGGATCGGTAGTGGCCAGCAGAGTTGCCGAAAAAGGAAAAGAGGCACAGGCTGTTTCGCTGATGTTTGCCGGTTTAACCATTGCGAATGTAATAGGGGTACCGCTTGGGACTTTCATAGGCCACAACTACTCATGGAGATATACTTTTGTGATCATTGTCATTGTAGGATTGATCACCCTTCTGAGCTTGAAATTGTGGATGCCCGCTTTACCTGCCACTAAGAACCGTGATTTGAAGAAGGAACTTGGTTTCTTTAAACTGCCCGAAGCCTGGCTGATCATCCTGATGATTGCGATTGGCACCGGCGGCCTGTTCTCCTGGTACAGTTATATTGCCCCTTTACTTACTGATGTTGCAGGTTTTTCTCCAGATTCCATCACGTATATCCTTGTTTTAGCCGGTCTGGGCATGCTGGTGGGTAATTTCATCGGGGGCAAGCTAGCCGATAAATTCTCCCCTGCAAAAGCTTCAGTTTCGCTGCTCATTGCTATGGCGGTAACTTTATTTATCGTCCATTATATTTCAGATAATCAAACGCTTTCGCTGATTATGACATTTATTACCGGAGCTGTAGCTTTTGCCCTGGCAGCCCCGATTCAAATGCTGATGATCACTACTGCAAAAGGCTCGGAAATGCTGGCGGCTTCAGTTAGCCAGGCCAGTTTTAACATTGGCAATGCACTTGGTGCTTTTTTAGGTGGCTTGCCGCTGGCAGCGGGGTATGATTATACCTCGCCGGTCACCGTTGGAACCTTAATGGCCCTAACAGGTGCTTTATTTGCCTGGATGCTCATTGCAAGAAATAAAAGGCTTGCATTGGCCAGTTAAAATTCTTAATTCTTATTTGCTATAGATCATAGATTGTCCTTATCCATCCAGAGAGACCAATCGGAGGCCTATAATGCCGGAAAGTTTTCAGTACCAAACTATAGGGAACATTTTATTGAAGAATTTGCGGTCAAACAGTAATCTTGTTATTGTAAAATTAAATTTCTTTTTCTTTTTGTAATCCGTATTAAACAAGGATATGCTAGATTTACGATAAATCAAAACCACTGTAATGATGACCATAATTGTAGCGACAGACTTTTCGGATCTAGCAGAAAATGCAGTAGAATATGCTGCCGCCATAGCGAAACACAACCATGCGAAACTGATTCTTTTTAATTCCTTCGTCATCCCGATGCATGCTGCCAACACGCTTTTGCCGGGATCAAGTTTCCAAAGGTTGCTGAATGAAAATGAAATCCGGTTGATTGAAAGATCCTTGTCGCTCTCCATCACCTACGACATTGAGGTAGGCCATGAATCCGCTTATTCTTTTGTTGAAGATGAGCTAAAGGAACTGCTGGATAGATATGACGCAAAATTGGTCGTATTAGGAATGCATGCGAAAACACTAGAGCAGGACTTTCTGGGAAATACAACGACTACCGCCATTAAAAAACTAAAGTTTCCGGTGCTCGCCGTACCGATGGGAGCAAAATTTGAGGGCATTAAGAAAGTGCTGTTTGCCTGCGATGTTTTAAGCGGGGTTTCTGAAAAGGTACTGATGAATGTTAAAGAACTGGCTTTAAGCTTAAAGGCCGAAGTGGAAGTTTTTAATGTAAACCGGGTAGTGGAAGATCTGAAAAAGGAAGGGACAGACCTGTCGGCTACGAATGCGATCGACGAGGGCCTGGAGGGAATCACTTACTATTATAAGCAAGTTAAATCAAATGCCGTGATCAAAGAGATTGAAAAGGAAATTGAAGTTTTTGGTGCTGATATGTTGATCATGGTACCTAAGAAGTATGGCTTCTGGGCTTCACTTGTACACACGAGCAAAACCAGGATCATGGCCTCCGGTTTGCGCATCCCATTGCTGTCTATTCCAATATAAAAATATTAAAAAAACCATATTTATGAACCCATCAAAGGCCCCATCTAAGCATTAAACCGAGCTCGGGAGCTCATTGGCACCGCTGAAAAACGATTAATGACTATCAATAAAAGCAAATAAATAAATAGATAAGATGAAACCAAATATAAAAATTGGCTTATTACTTTTGGCTATATTATCACCCCTTATGACTGAAGCACAATTGAAGCAGGTACAACAGACCCTAGTGCCTTACCCGGAGACAAAAAAAACGGATACAAAAGACAATTATTTCGGAATCGAAGTAGCTGATCCTTATCGCTGGCTGGAAGATGACCGTTCGGATGAAACCAAAGCATGGGTGAAAGCCCAAAATGCGGTAACCCAGCAGTACATGAGTCAGATTCCTTATCGTAATGAAATCAAAGCACGTTTAACGCACTTAATGAATTACGAAAAGTATTCACAGCCTTTCAAAGAGGGTATGTATACTTACTTTTACAAAAATACGGGACTGCAGAACCAAAGTGTGTTGTATCGCCAGAAAGAGGCTGGAGCACCGGAGATCTTTCTTGATCCCAACACTTTTTCTAAGGATGCTACTACCTCTATGGCCAGTATAAATTTTTCTAAAGATGGCAGCATATGCGCTTATCAGCTGTCTGCAGGCGGTTCTGATTGGACGAGCGTAGTGGTGATGAAAACGGAAGACAAGACCTTAGTCGGCGATACACTTAGGGATGTGAAATTCTCAGGGATTGCCTGGCAGGGCAATGAAGGCTTTTATTACTCCAGTTACGATAAACCCACAGCTGGTAGTCAGTTGTCCGGCCTGACGCAGTACCATAAATTGTATTTCCACAAGCTGGGAACTCCCCAGAAAGATGATGTACTGATCTTCGGCGGCGAAAAAATGCCGAGGAGGTATATTGGGGCCAGCGTTACGGAAGATCAACGCTACCTGATCATTTCAGCTGCTAACACCACTTCCGGCAACGAACTTTACATCAAAGAGCTTAAGACGCCTGGTTCGCCTATTATCAGTATCGTGAATAACTTCGATAAGAACCATTCCATTGTGGATAATGAAGGAAGTAAACTTTTCATCTATACCAATTTAAATGCACCTAACGGGCGTATCGTTACGGTTGACGCGGGAAATCCAAAGCCCGCCGGCTGGAAGGAGCTGATTAAAGAAACTGATCACGTTTTAGATCCATCGGCTGGCGGAGGCAAGTTGTTTGCCAATTATATTGTAGATGCGGTAACCAAGGTTTATCAGTATGACAGGAATGGAAAAATGGAGCAGGAGATCCAGCTTCCAGGTCTTGGAACAGCTAATGGGTTTAGCAGTAAAGAGCATGAAAAGGAGTTGTTCTATACCTTCACTTCTTATGTGTACCCTACCACCATTTTTAAATATGATACCAGTACAGGGAAATCATCATTATATAAAAAGTCAGGAGTGGATTTTGACCCTTTAAAATACGAATCAAAACAATTTTTCTATACGTCCAAGGACGGTACTAAGGTGCCCGTTATCGTTACCTGCAAGAAGGGGCTGGTACTAAATGGTAAAAATCCTACCGTTTTGTATGGTTATGGTGGCTTTAACATCAGCCTTACGCCGGCTTTTAGCACTTCAGTGGTCAGCCTGCTGGAGCAAGGCGGCATTTATGCAGTGGCAAACCTGCGCGGTGGAGGGGAATACGGGGAAGAATGGCATCTGGCTGGTACAAAGCTGCAAAAGCAAAATGTATTTGATGACTTTATTGCTGCCGCAGAATTTCTGATGGCGAAGAAATATACTACCAAGGATTACCTGGCCATTATGGGCGGCTCTAACGGCGGATTGCTGGTAGGTGCTGCTATGACGCAGCGTCCCGACTTGTTTAAAGTTGCTTTTCCGGCAGTAGGGGTACTGGATATGTTGCGCTACCATAAATTTACGGCCGGAGCCGGCTGGGCCTACGACTATGGTACTGCTGAGGACAGTAAGGAGATGTTTGATTACCTTCATAAATATTCGCCCTTACATGCCTTAAAAGCTGGTGTTTCCTATCCGGCGACACTGGTCACAACGGCTGATCATGATGACCGGGTTGTACCAGCTCATTCCTTTAAGTTTGCTGCAACTTTACAAAAATGTCAGGGCGGAAAGGCACCGGTGCTGATCAGCATCCAGACCAATGCAGGTCACGGTGCCGGAAAACCAACTGATAAAGCAATAGAAGAGATTGCTGATAAATGGGCATTTATGTTTTACAACATGGGATGGGTGTATAAACCAGTGCAATAATTTATCACTATATTCGATTTGAAACAATAAATAAACAGATGAACCCGACATGATTAAAATCATCATTAAACAACAAGGATATGATTATTTTAATCATCAAAGGCTCCATCTAACCATTAAACCGAGCTTGCGAGCTCATTGACACCGCTGAAAACGATTAATGACTATCAATAAACAATAAACAAACAGATGAAACAAACAATCATTTTAATCACTTTTACCATGATGAGCCTATTTGCTACGGCACAAACTAAGGACGAAATTAAAGTTGCTGAACAGACTGAAAAGCTACGTCTGGCCATGATCAGTGGAAACAAGGCAGATCTGGAAAGCCTGGTAACAAGTCAGTTGAGCTACGGGCATTCAAGTGGTAAATTAGAAGATAAAGAGACTTTTGTCAATACCATAGCCACTAAGAAGTCTGATTTCAAAACGATAGAGTTGTCCAATCAGTCTATTACAGTAGCAGGTCAAACCGCTATTGTGCGCCACATATTAAAGGCAGACACCAATGATGGTGGTATTCCGGGTAAAGTATATCTTGGTATTATGCTGGTTTGGGAAAAGCAAGGTAATACCTGGAAGCTACTGGCCAGGCAAGCATTTAAGCTTTAGCCAATAGCTATTTGCTTTTTATTCTGCCGATAAATCTGGGCACATCTCTTTCGTTACTGGAGTAGAAATCCAGTTTCTTATCCTTGCTATATAAATATAAGGCAGGGTACTGTTTAGGGTGGAACAAGGGAATAAAAACGTGATCTCGATCCTGAAGGACTGTAACGTTCTTCATGTGCTGCAATGGTTTCGCAAAATTGTCCATGAAATAGTTGATGGAACGGAGCTCATCCTGAGAAATGAGGTAGAGATTGGCTTCGGTCAGTTCTTTACTTCTTTTTGACAGGTCCGAAACTACTTTCTGGCAATGCTCACAGGTAGCGTCAAAAAGCATCAACAAAGATTTGGTACCTTTTGGGATCTGATCGGTGTTAAAATTGCTGCCATCACTTTTGTAAAATATAGCTCTGGGCATCTGTGTGCCGCGAATCGGGCTTTGTGCTGCCACAGTTAAGGTACAAGCTGCAAGGATTAAGGCAAGGAAAAATCGTTTCATAGCTGTCTTTTCGAATAGGATACTAATATCGAATTCTATTTAAACATTCCTGTCATTTAAATTCAAAATTCCGCTGGTTCATTCCTGCTTAATCTTATGGTCAGCGGAATTGATAGTTTCAGGCTTTTCCGTTGCGTTAGGGAAAAGCAGGCTAAAGGTGCTGCCTTTATTTACCTCCGAGTTCACTTTGATCTCAATACCATGATACAGGCATATGCTTTTAACGATAGACAGGCCTAATCCATAACCCACATTTTCATTTAGGTTGGTTTTTCTGAAACGGTCAAAAATAAAAGGTTGTTCAGCGGCTTCAATGCCGATACCTGTGTCAGTTACCATAATCATGTAGCCCGCTTTGGTTACCGGCTGGTCGCTGACGACAATACTGCCATTATTTACGTTATATTTAATGGCATTATTGATCAGATTGTAGAACAATTGAAACAGCAGATTATGGTTTACACCTTTTAAGGTGACCTGATGGCGCAGCCTAATTTCAATGCTCAGGTTTTTATCTTCCAGCCGATGACTGATTTCCTCGGTTATCTCATTTAACAGATCACCTGGCTTTAGGGTATCGGATTTAGCAAACTGTTCATTTTCAATCCTTGAAATCAGCAGCAGGGAGTTTGAAATCTTCTTTAACCGGTCCAGCGTTTTCATCATTTCTACAATTCTGAGCACCACAGTTTCATTCAGCTGTTCGTCTCCAATCAGGTTCTCCATTTTATTTTGCAGAATACTGATCGGTGTCATCAGCTCGTGGGAAGCATTGGCCGTAAACTCACGTTCCTTTTCAAAAGCCTCGTTAATCTGCTCCATCAGTACTATTAAAGACCTGTCCAGGTATTTGAAATCGTATGTGGAGGTTCGTACAGGAACAGAATGGTCTTTGAACGGAAACTTTCTGTTGATCAGTTTGGATTTAATGATCTTCCCCAATGGTCTGATGAGCATGCGTGTGAACAACAGATCGAATAACAAACTGAATGCGATCAGTCCCATTAATACATACAAGGCAATGCGCTGCAAAGGCTTGTTGTATTGATTAATACTGTTCACGGTCTTTCCGATTTCCAGAAGGTAGGGCTGCTGATTAAAATTAAAAGTATGCATCAGGATCCTGTAATTCAGAGTATCCTGTTCTATTACACGTTGGGCTGTTTTTATGGTGTCGACCGGCTGCCCTGGTCCGGCAGGTTCCAATGCAATGTATTCCTCTTTAAGCATGGTATAACTGCCATAGCTACCTTCACCCTGCAGATAATGATCTACCCCTTTCTTTCGTACAATCTGTATCACTTTATCCTGCTGCCTTCGTAAAGAGTAATTCGTGTATTCAGAAACGATGCCATCTACTAAAAATGGCAAGGAGATGATAAACAGCAATACAACAGCGAGTTTAGAGCCGGTAATGAACAGGACTAATTTTGAGGATAGTTTCACGTTATTTTCTGATTCTGTACCCTACACCGCGAACTGTTTCCAGAAAATCAGTGGGTGCCCAGGCGTTTAATTTCTTCCGGATATTCTTAATGTGTGCGTCGATATAATTAGAATCGTAATCATCATCAGCAAAAGTGCCCCAGATGTGTTCACTAAGCTGCATCCTGGTCAGCACGCGGTTGTTGTGCAAAAAGAGATAACTGAGCAGATCAAATTCTTTTCTGGACAGCTCAATCTGGTTGTCTCCAAAATATATAAGCCGCTTTTGCAGATCAAGGTTGAATTCACCTAAAGGCAGCGATTCTTCTTTAATATTGAATTTTCGGCGGGCTATTGCCTGCATTCTCGACTGGAGTTCCAATAGTGAAAAGGGCTTCGGCAGGTAATCATCTGCCCCAAGATCAAGCCCTGTAATCCGGTCTTCGAGCTTTCCCCTGGCCGTCAGAATGATATATGCGGCATCGGGATTAGATTTTTTAGCTTTGGGAAGTAAAGTAAGGCCATCCCCGTCGGGTAAACCCAGGTCAAGCAGGATGAAATCATAACTGTTCATCTCCATTTTTTCCAGTCCGTCTTTGATGTTGTGTGCAAGATCACAAATGTAAAAGGCCTTTTTCAGGAAATCATCCATTTCATAGGCCAGTGTTTTTTCATCCTCTACAATCAGAACTTTCATG
>CAMLDJ010000186.1 GCA_946478755.1 uncultured Pedobacter sp.
TCATTTAGTTTATATTTTTATTCAATTGTAATGAAGCTTGCTGTGCAGGTTTCATTTAGTTTATATTTTTATTCAATTGTAATGAAGCTTGCTGTGCAGGTTTCATCTTATATTTTTATTTAATGGTAATATTTATGTTAGAAGCTGACCGCAATTTTGAGGCCCGGTGTAAAAGAATTAAAGCCATACAACTGATTTGAATTGATAAGATCAGGTCTGACTTTTATCCTTGTCACATCCCCAACATCAAAATTAGCCAATCGGGCATCAATGTATGCTTCTACAATATTGAGCAAATATAATCCAACATAGGAGAAAATGATCACCTGGCGGTTTCTTCTATAGATATCTTTAGCCTGAATTAAACGTTCTGTCGGAGAGTTTGCATATGGATTATCTGGATTTTCAATCCCTTTATCCCGCTCTTCCAGCAGTTTCACAAAGGCATTGTACTGCTTGGTGTTGTCTATATAGGAAATGGTCAGCAAAACGGCACCGGTATAGATACCTGCTACTTTTAGTCCCCTGTAAATGTTAAAGCCATTTCTGATCTGCCCGAGGCCAGGCAGCATTGCCGATCTGATCGCAGCCCTTCGGCCAGCAATCTTACCTACGTTCACATAGGGTTTTATAGAATCTGCAGTTACCGTACTTACCTTTGTAGTATCCTTTTTACCGGTCAAAACTTCCTGGGCTTTTGCAGCGGAAGCGGCAAAAAACAAGCAGACCGATAACAGCAGAATTTTAAACATTACCAATCCAATAACTCTAATATCCGGTTCAGATCGTCATCAGACATGAAAGGGATTTCGATAGCTCCTTTGCCGTTTTCGCCGACTTTTAACTTTACTTTGGTTGCAAATTTAGAGGCGAGGTCTTTCTGCAGTTTCTGATATTCAAACGGTACAGGTTTAGTTTTCAGCTGAAACTTAGGCTTCACCTCTACACTGTTTATGCTTCTCACCAGCTCTTCCACTTTCCTAACAGACAAGCCTTTATCAATAATCTCCTGATGGATGAAAAGCTGCTTCTCCTCCTGTTCCACATTGATTAGCGCACGGGCATGTCCCATGGATATTTTCTGGTCGCGAATAGAAATCTGAATCGCAGGCGGCAGTTTGAGCAACCGCAGGTAATTGGTTACCGTGGTCCGGTTTTTCCCCACACGTTCTCCAAGTTGCTCTTGTTTCAGGTTACACTCATCCAGCATGCGCTGGAAACTAAGTGCTACTTCAATGGCATTCAGGTTTTCCCGCTGGATGTTCTCTATAAGTGCCATTTCCAGCATCTGCTGGTCGTTGGCGCTACGTACATAAGCCGGTATCTCGGTAAGGCCGGCCAGTTTAGAGGCCCTTAACCTGCGCTCACCGGAAATGAGTTGGTATTGATTTGCACTTTGTTTTCTGACCGTAATTGGTTGAATAAGGCCTTGTACTTTTATAGACTCTGACAATTCATTTAACGCCACCTGATCAAATTCGGTACGCGGCTGGAATGGATTGGTCTCTATCTCACTGATCTTGATCAGTCCGATGTTATTATTCTGGTGGCTTTCCTGCCTGGTCTCACTTACCGGATTAACCTCGCTTTTAGGCGGATTAACAGATTCGCTATCATCCAAAAGCGCACTTAATCCTCTTCCTAACCCTGTTTTTCGCTGAAAAGATGTCATTAAAAAATAATTATATAATTGCCGTATTTACATCCTGCACTTCTTTAACCAATCCGTTGTTACGAACGATCTCACGTGCCAGGTTCAGATAATTGATAGCCCCTTTACAGTTTGCATCATGCATAATTACAGACACTCCATAACTTGGTGCTTCACTTAAGCGGGTATTTCTTTGAATGATGGTATCAAAAACAAGTTCCTGAAAATGGGTTTTCACTTCCTCAACCACCTGGTTCGATAAACGCAAACGCACATCATACATGGTCAGCAAAATACCTTCAATTTCCAGTTCAGGATTTAAACGGTTTTGTACAATTTTAATTGTGTTCAGTAATTTCCCAAGACCTTCTAATGCAAAGTATTCGCATTGCACAGGGATGATCACAGAATCCGCAGCTGTAAGTGCGTTAATGGTAATTAAACCCAATGAAGGAGAGCAATCGATGATGATAAAATCATACTGATCCTTTATCTTCTCCATCACCGCTTTCATCTTATACTCCCTGTTATTGAGGTTGATCATTTCGATCTCCGCACCTACCAGGTCGATGTGTGCCGGCAACAGGTCCAGGTTAGGGGTTTCTGTTTTTTGGATCGCATCCGTCGGTTCAATATCATTGATGATACATTCATAGATGCTGTTCTTGATATTTCTGGGATCAAAGCCAATACCCGAGGTAGAGTTGGCCTGAGGATCTGCGTCAACCAGTAAAGTCCTGTATTCCAATACAGCTAAACTTGCGGCCAGGTTTATAGATGAAGTCGTTTTACCTACACCACCTTTTTGATTTGCCAATGCAATAATTTTACTCATTTATGTTTTTAATAATTACTAATTATTTACTTAAGGCTTAATTTACATTGAAGTAAATCTATAAAAAATCCTATTTTTGTAATGTTTTAGGCATATTTTAACGATTAGCTAAGATACAAACTAAATGGCAAAACTAGTACTAATGCCTTAAGTGTTTTACACATCTTATTAACAATTTACGCATGGTAACCATCATATCAGGCACAAACAGGCCTGCAAGTAATACCTTAAAAGTCGCAAAATATTATCAGAAAACGCTGGCGGAAAAAGGGTTACAAACTCATCTTTTTAATCTTGAAGACCTTCCTGAAACACTTATCGCATCGGATCTTTACGGCAAAAGAAGTTTGGAGTTTGAAAAGATCCAGCAGTTGATTGCCAGTACCAGTAAATTTCTTTTTATCATACCAGAATACAACGGGAGTTTCCCGGGAGTATTAAAAACTTTTATTGATGCCTGCAATTTCCCTGACAGCTTTTACGACAAGAAAGCTGCGCTGGTTGGCCTTTCCTCCGGCAAGTACGGAAACATCAGGGGAATAGACCACTTTGGAGGCGTATGCAGTTACCTGCATCTGAATGTGTTGCCGCTAAGAATTCACATTTCTGCGGTAAGAAACGAGTTGGATGAAAATGGCGACTTTTTTAAAGAGGACACCTTAAAATTTACCGGACAGCAGATGGATAAATTTATTGCGTTTTAAAACTGAGCCAATCTATACCTTCATTACCAAATACAAAAGAACCCGGATGCAGCATTTCTGCAATATCCTCAAGTGTAGCGACCAGGTCTTCTGGCTCTTCTGCATCGAGATCCTGTCCGTTCATTAAATAAACCCGGTTGTATTGAACAGCCGGCCAGCTTTTATCCAGCAAGGGTGGAACAATGCCCATCAGTTCCAGCATAGTAGTCCCTTTTTCCATATAAATAACCACTCTGGCGGTATCCACGAAATCGTGTAGGATACCTCCGCCACTTAAGATCATCTCTGCCAAAGTGTAATTGACGTGGTTATGAGTGTCCAGACAGGCAACAGGCACCTTATCCATGAACTTTATTTTATGCTCGATTATAGCTATGCGTTCCTGAAGCTGTTCCCGTAACGCTTCTTCTTTAACCTTATTTATAACCGCATTTAAAAAAGACATATTAATTTATTATTACTTTGTACAAAATTACTATTCCTGAAGCGATGCACCGTATCATAAACAATATTTTTTACGTTCTGTTGGTTTTAACGTTCATATCGTGTAAAAACAAGTCTTCCGACGGGGAGAAAAAGGTGTTTAATATGAACCTTGATCAAAATGTGACTTCTCTTGACCCTGCATTTGCACGCAACCAGAATGCCATATGGATGATCAATCAGATCTTTAACGGACTGGTACAAATAGATAGCAGCTTAACTCCATTGCCCTGTATTGCCAAAACCTGGCAGGTATCGGACGACCATCTAACCTATACCTTTAATCTGCGTAACGACGTCTACTTTCATGATGACCCGATCTTTGCCGGCGGAAAAGGCCGGAAGGTAATCGCTGCAGATTTTAAATATAGTTTTTACCGGCTGATAGACCCACAGGTAGCCTCCTCAGGCGGATGGATCTTTAGTGATAAAGTGAAAGACATCAACAGTTTTAGCGCGTTAAATGACAGCACCTTCCAGATCAGGCTCAGTAAGCCTTTTCCTGCTTTCATCAACCTGCTTACCACTCAGTACTGCTCGGTAGTGCCGCGTGAAATTGTAGAACATTACGGCAAGGATTTCAGGAATCACCCCGTTGGTACCGGCCCTTTCAAATTTAAATACTGGAAGGAAGATGAGATATTGGTATTACTGAAGAATGAACATTACTGGGAAAAAGATGGCAGCACACAGCTTCCCTATCTGGACGCGGTTAAAGTAACCTTCATCAGCGATAAGCAAAGTGCTTTTATGAATTTCCTCAAAAAAGACCTGGATTTTTTTGACAAGGTTGATGGCAGCTACAGGGACGACATCCTGACTAAAAGTGGAAGAATGACAGAAAAGTATGAAGGCAAGTTTAAGCTGAGAAAAGGCCCGTATCTATGCACAGAATATGTTGGCATATTGGTCGACACCTCAAAAGCCATCGTCAGAACCTCACCATTAAGGTTTAAAAAGGTGCGACAAGCCATCAATTACGCGATCGACAAGCCTAAACTGATCAAATATTTACGAAACAGCATTGGCATGCCTGCCACGTCGGGTTTTATCCCCCATGGGATGCCCGGATTTGACAGTGCCGCCGTTAAGGGCTATCATTATGAGCCTCAGAAGGCTGCCCGCTTACTTGCCGAAGCTGGTTTTCCCTATGGCAAGGGCATGCCAGAAATTACCTTAAGCACATCAACCACCTATAAAGACCTTATTGAATTTATTCAGGGCGAATTGAGTGCCATAGGCATGCGGGTAAAAGTTGATGTAAGCCCCAATGCCAGTCTGCGCGACCTGATCGCGAAAAACGGGGTTAACTTTTTCAGGGGCTCCTGGATAGCTGATTACCCGGATGGGGAAAACTACCTGGCCATGTTCTATTCCAGAAACAAGGTACCAAACGGGCCGAACTATACCGGCTACTTTAATGATGATTTTGACCATTTGTTTGAGCAAAGCTATTATGAAAGTGACAATAAAAAGCGCTATCTCTTGTACCAGAAAATGGATCGGATGATTGTGGAGCATGCGAATGTGGTCCCCATTCTGTATGACCAATCGCTGATCATGACACAAAACAACATTAGCGGCTATTCGCTGAATGCCCTGAACCTGATGGTGCTGAAAACGGTGAAAAAGAATTAATTCCCCTGCAAACCACCAATTCCGCCACCACCCTGCTGCTCTTCTTTCTTCAGATCATCATTGTTAATACCTTTCTTCTTCTTTGGCTGTGCGTTGAAATTCATTTTTCCGAATTTATAGCTAAAATTAATCCCAAATGAACGCAAAGGATAATGAATATTGGTATTTTGATAAGAATTGGCAGTCGCATTTGTCGTTTTAATGTTCAAGTCGCGGCTAAAAGGGTTCAGCACATTTAAACCAATGGTTGCATTTTTTTTTAAAATCTCTTTTTTCACGGCTCCACCATAGAAATACATCATGTCTGTTTTTCCCTGAAAGGTACGCTTTGGCGCATTAACCACTCCCCAGAGCTCTGTACTCCATCCGCCTGGCAAGGCATAAGCCGAGCGCGCAAAAGCGGTGTAGTTTAAGAATGTGCCTGTATTGATATTCCTATCAGCACTGTTGATCTCATAAGTATTTAAACCCATGTTGGCCATTAAAGTCCACTTCGGTTTTGGATTGTAGGAACCAAAAATATTGAAACCGTAAGATTGGCTGGTACCCACATTGATATAGGTGGTCAGATTTTTACTTACACCACCTTCTATGATTGGCTGTATGGCACTTTCAATCACATCCTGAGTGCTCCGGTAAAATACAGATGCATTAATTACCGACCCTTTAATGAAAGTTGAATAACCCAATTCTATATTGTCTGTCAGCTCGGGTGCGAGTTTAGGGTTACCCTGCATGGGATTGAAAACATCACTCTCATTTCTGAAAGGATTTAAATAGAAAAGACTAGGGCGTTGTACCCTGCGGTTATAACTTAGTTTGACCGTAGTCATCCCCTTCAGGGTTTGGGATACGACCATGCTTGGGAACAGATTAAAATAATCGTTATCAAAATTTAAGGAGTTACCTGCCAGGCCATCAATTTTAGTATACTCAGCCCTTAAACCCGCTTTAACTGTCATTTTTTTTGTCAGCTTAAAACCCATTACCCCATACGCTGCAGCCACATTCTGGTCGTAATCAAAGTCCTGCTGGGCCTGGTCATAATCGCTGATGATATTTCTGAAGATCCCCTTCAGCCCGGTTTCCAGCACGGTAGTTTTAGTAAAAGGATAAGTGTAATCACTTTGCAGCGTGTACTCGTTATTTTTACCTGTGTTATGGCCGAGTACCACTACATCTGGAATACCGGCACTAGTAAACATATTGCTAAAGTCGCTCCCGTTCCTGCCTTTCGATAACTGTGCGGAAACGCTGAATTCTTCTCCCTCATTTTTACTGGTTTTTCGGTAATCCACATTCCAATCCAGGTTATTGAAGCTCATGTCCATATCCCGGATATTGGTTGAAGCAAGCCCGTTCCTGAGGATCTCGGAACTTCCCGGCCCACCATTTGAAAAACGATTTAACTTTACATTGGTACTGATGTTATTGTAACCATTAATGTCATAATCTATTCCGAAACTGCCATTATAGCCAACTCTGGACCATTTTGAGTATCCATCTTGTGAAGTTGTATTGGTTATCCCATCAACCGTAGCCGTATTAAAAACAGCCACCTTAGAGTTTTGCGGATATGCCTGATTTACCCCCACATTTCCGTTTACTGAAAGGCGTCCCGTTTTCGCACTCAGGCTAAAGGTGCCATTATTGGACCGTGTGCCCATTGTGGTGTTTAAATTGCCACTAATTCCCTCTGCAGTTTTCTTCTTGGTAATGATGTTGATGATGCCTCCGGAACCTTCGGCATCATATTTCGCCGAAGGGCTGGTAATTACCTCCACACTTTTAATCTGCTCTGCAGGAATCATTTTCAAGGCATCAGCAACACTGTTCGCCATAGTTCCTGATGGTTTTCCGTTAATCAGCACCCTTACCGAGCTGCCCCGCAGCTGGACATTCCCGTTAATATCAACCGAAAGCATAGGTACCTTACGCATCACATCGGTCGCATCACCGCCTGCATTGGTGATGTCCTGTTCTGCATTATAGACCAGTTTATCAACTTTATTCTCAATCAGCGCTTTTTGTCCCGTAACTTCAACTTCCTTTAAATTACCAGCGGTTGGACTGATGTAAATTGTGCCCAGATGCTGATCTGGCTTCTCGGGGCTGGTTTTCACCGATACCATTTTGGTTTTATAGCCCATAAAACCGACAGATAGTTTATAGGCATCTGGTGATACGTCTTGTAATACCACTTTCCCTTTAGCATCAGTAACCCCTCCGTTCACAGACTTGTTGTCTTTTAGCTTTATCAGCGAAATACTTGCGTAATCGACCGGTTTTTTCGTTATAGAATCTATGATAACGGCGGTAATCCGTCCTGTTACTGTAGACTTAGGTGTTACGCCCAAGGTAAATTGTGCATTTGCAGTAAAAGTAGACGCAATGACGATTAATAATAGTATAATGTTTTTCATATTGGCTTTTATCCTTCCATTAGTAGACAAAAGGCAAAAAATGTTACAGATGCTGGTTGATTGTTTTTGAGCAAAAATATGCCTTCTAGGAATAGGCCTAGGAATTTTTGCCCCCTTGGCGAAGCGGGCAAAGGTTCCAGCCTATGAGTAGAATGGCTTATTTTTTACCTTACAAGACGATATTAACAATCCTTCCCTTTACTACAATCACCTTTTTAGGTGCCTTGCCATCCAGGTATCGCTGCACATCCTCACTGCCAAGCACGGCTGCTTCAATCTCTCCGGCTTCCAAAGTAAGACTAAGGCTTAAATTCAGACGGGTCTTTCCATTTACCGAAACCGGATAGCTGAACTCATCTTCTACCAGGTAAGCCGGGTTAAAAGTTGGATAAGGGGTGTAGGAC
Organism: uncultured Pedobacter sp.; assembly: GCA_946478755.1. The sequence continues at coordinate 8,139 of CAMLDJ010000186.1, forward strand.
AAGCTACCTTCCTCATGCCCTAATAATACCCAAAGCTCCTCACAAATGTGTGGCGCATAAGGTGAAAGCACCACAACCAGATCTTCCAGCACCTGACGGTTTTTACACTTCAGATCGGTCAACTCATTTACCGCGATCATAAAGCTGGAAACGGACGTATTGAACGAAAAGCGTTCGACATCATCCTGCACTTTTTTTATGATCTTATGCAGGGCCTTTAATTCTTCTTTGGAAGGGACAGAATCACTTACATGAAATACCCAGGCTTCATTATGGAACAAACGCCAGAATTTGCGCAGAAACTTAAATACCCCTTCAATGCCATTGGTATTCCAGGGCTTGCTTTGCTCAAGCGGACCTAAGAACATTTCGTACATGCGTAAGGTATCCGCTCCGTAGCTTTCTATCAGCACATCTGGATTAACGACGTTAAATTTAGATTTAGACATCTTTTCAACTTCTACTCCGCAAATGTATTTGCCATTTTCAAGAACAAATTCTGCATTGGCAAACTCGGGTCTGAACAATTTAAACTGCTCAATGTTCAGAATCTCATTGTCCACAATATTGACATCAACATGCAATGCTGACGTTTTATAATCTTTCCGCAGGCCATAAGAAACCAAGGTATTGGTACCTCGACCTTCTTCATCAATTACACGATATACAAAATTACTCCTGCCCTGAATCATTCCCTGGTTGATGAGCTTTTTGAATGGCTCTTCCTCCTGTACGTAACCCAGATCTTTAAGGAACTTGTTCCAGAAACGGCTGTATAAAAGATGTCCGGTAGCATGCTCGGCCCCGCCAATATACAGGTCTACATCTTTCCAATACTCAACAGCCTCCTTCGATGCAAAAGCTGAATCATTGCTTGCATCCATATAACGATACCAATACCAGCTGGAACCTGCCCATCCCGGCATCGTGCTCAGTTCGAACTCGTATTCATCTTCATACCTCCAGTCTTCGGCCCGGCCCAATGGTGGCTCGCCAGTTTCTGTTGGCAAATATTTATCAATTTCCGGCAGCATCAAAGGCAGTTCTTCTCCCTGAATTAAGTAAGGCAAACCGTCTTTAAAATACACAGGAATCGGTTCTCCCCAGTAACGCTGCCGACCAAAAATAGCATCCCGCATGCGGTAATTAACTTTAGCCTTTCCTACGCCTTTTTCTTCAAGCCAGGCATTCAGCGTTGTTGTAGCTTCTGCATAACCCATTCCATTGATAAACCCGGAATTGATGTATCTCCCTTCCTTTGTAGCATCAGCCTGATTTTCAATGTCTTGCTGCGCATCCAGGATCTGTACTATAGGCAGGTTAAAATGGCGGGCAAACAACCAATCTCGCTGATCACCACTCGGAACGCCCATTACCGCACCCGTTCCATAACCGGCAAGCACATAGTCGGCAATCCAAAGCTGAATACGCTCACCACTAACCGGATTAATGACATAGCTTCCTGTAAAAGCACCAGATACGGTCTTGGTATCGGCCATACGATCTAATTCTGACTTCTTTTTGGTTTGGGCAATGTAGTTGTTGATGTCATTTTGCTGTGCAGCTGTGGTCAACTCTGCTACGAGTTCATGTTCCGGTGCGAGCACCAAATACGAAACACCGAATATGGTATCCACACGGGTGGTAAAAACTTCAATATAATCCTGACTAAGCGTCGAAATTTCGTCAGAGGCTTCAATAGCAAACCTTACACTTGCGCCGATGCTTTTGCCAATCCAGTTGCGTTGCATCTCTTTAACAGGTTCTGGCCAGTCTATGGTATTTAAACCCTGCAACAAGCGTTCTGCATAGGCAGAGATACGCATGCTCCACTGCATCATTTTTTTCTGCTCAACCGGGTGACCGCCGCGTTCCGAAAAGCCGTCTTTTACCTCATCGTTGGCCAATACGGTTCCCAAAGCAGCACACCAGTTTACGGTGCTCTCCTTTAAATAAGTCAAACGATATTTTAAAAGTTCTTCTTGTTTTTCTTCGTCGGTCATGGCGCCCCAATCACTAGGCATAAAGCTTTTTGTATCCTCATCACAAACCGCTTTTACGTCAGCGCTACCCGCAGCGTTAAATTTTTCGATCAGGGAAGTAATATCTTCTGCACGGTCAGTTTCCAGGTTATACCAGGAATTAAACAACTGCATAAAGATCCATTGCGTCCATTTATAATATTC
>CAMLDJ010000187.1 GCA_946478755.1 uncultured Pedobacter sp.
AGAAGTATTAACTGAAGTCAGTTATACAGACAATGACAATGTACTACGCAAGGTTAGGGCCGCATTTGGCAAAGACACCACTAAATTGGTAAACATTAAACCCGGAGCGCTGTCAACTACCATTGCATATACCACTGCCTATGTGCCAAATATGGCCATAGATACCTTTTACGCCAACAGTAAAACTGAAACTGTAATTACCGGGAGCTTAAAAGATCTGGCGAAAGCGAAGAATGTTTATTTTGGAAGCCTGATCAGTTATGGAGGCTGGCCGTATGGCGGCGTGATCAATGACGGCTCAGGCGGAGCTTATACAGCTTTTGTTAACCAAGAATTTAATTTGGGTCAGGCCACCTGGGGGCCGTCGAGATGGAAAAGGGGAGGCCCTTCTAATTTTGACGCAGTAAATCCCGTAATCAACTGGAGCAGGGCGGCATACGACAAGGTAATGGCTATGCTGATTGTTGGCCCCAACAATTACATGCCCGACTGGTTCAATACCGGGACATTTACCCCTTCTGAGATGGATGGTATGTTGAAAGAACTTGTGTACGAAGTGATGGAGACCAACAACAACAAATCCAAAGTTGATGTATGGTGTGTGGCCAATGAACTCTTTGATAACAACGGCGTATACAGGTCCATGAAATGGAATGATATGGGCTGGGAAGATGATGCATCAGGGCTGACAGGCACAGATAAAATCAATACGAGACATCCCGTGTTTGTAGGTAAGGCCTTCCAATATGCACGGGAAAAAACGAATGCGATATTAGAGCTTCGGGATTATGGAATAGAAAATGATGACGTAAACGACCGCTACAGTCATAAGTTCAAGGCCTTTTACCAGTTGATCAAGCACTTAAAAGCAAAAAATCGCCCGGTTGACGTGGTCGGTATTCAGGGGCATATGATGATCGGTAAGGGAATAGGGGTTGGCACCGCAGATGATATGAAGGCCGATGTGCCGCCGGTAAACTACGACGGGTTTAAGAAGGCAGTAAAAAAATATAAGGATGCTGGTCTTGATGTTTACTTAACAGAGCTGGACATTGTTTCACTCATTAAAAATTCTCAGCCGGAACCCTGGACAGCGGCCCTTGCAGAGCAGCAAAAGAAAGATTATTATAATGTAGTAAAGGTTGCTATCGAATCCGGCATTAATTACATCTCCCTCTGGGGTGCTAAAGACAATAATGACCCGGGATGGAGGATGAATCAGAACCCTTTACTGTTGGACGTGAATTACAATAGAAAACCCGCTTATTATGGCGTTCGAAAAGCACTTTTTGATGCAAAAAGATAAGCTTTGAAAACAAAACTTATCACAGCTTCACAATAGAAACAAATATATACTGATAAAATGATAAAGGTAAAATATAATCTTCTTGGCCTTATAGTGATCGCCAGCTTCGCTTTAGCCTGCGTAAAGAATAGTCCGCAGCCTACCATACCCGAAATGCCCGATTTGAACCCGGCAGGCCAGGCTGCTTCAGCAGCTATTACTGTAGACTGTTCTGTAGCGCAGGGCGATGTAATGCGCTTTGAGCAGTCTAACGTGCACTCCACCACCTCAAACTTGCCAGGCGAAAGTGCACGTACCTGGTTACAGGCACTAAATCATAAAACGATCAGGACATGGCTCGCCCTGAGTACCATCAACAGCAAGGGTTATAACTACAAGTACAGCAGTGACGTTCCCGCAGAAACTTCCCTGGCTTACTATTCTACCTGCGCCGACTCTCTGTTGATTGCTCTAACCGCTTACAAATCCTCAGCTAGTGCGCCATTGCCTGGTGATGGAAAGGGAGTGCTGTTTCAAAATTTTATCAAGCAGACACTTATTTACTACAAAACAAAATTTCCGAAGATCAAATATATCCAGGCAGGGAATGAGCCGGATTATGCCGGTGAAACGGCGGCCGACTATTACGAAGTCTATAAAGATTATTATAAGGCCATTAATGCTGCCAATGCCGAACTGGCGCTGGCAGGGAATAACAGATTGATGTTGAGCAACGGCGCGTTTACCAGCACCACTAATTTTTCTGCCCTGGTCAATTATACCAACCAGTTTCTAGCCTTGTATGCAGCAGATACAGATCCTGGAAAGCGCCTGGATTTCTTCAGCATGAACTGCTACACGGAACAAGCGAATCCTAAACTGTTTGAAACCGCCAAACCTCAGATCACCGCGGCACTGGCAGCCAAAGGGATTGCAGCCAAACCTGTTTTTGTTACGGAGTACGGGCTTTCAGGTGGCGATTTCCTTCCTGCCGCATGGACACGTGCCCAGCTCATGACCGCATGGGCACCTGCGCAATTGTCAAAGGCCTTTTACCTGTACGAGGGTGGGGTAGACCGGGTGTTTAACTGGGCAATTAGTCATGGAGAGATCCTGCACAAAAGTGAACTGTCTGATTTGAATCATGCTTATCCTAATCCTTATGGTTATGCCCTGATGTTTGGCAAGGAAGTATCAGACAGGGGAACACGCATCAAAGCGACTTCGTCAAAATTGAATGCACAGGGTTTGGGTATCAATGCACTGGCTGCCATGGGTAACAATAAGGGGATGGCGGTATTGGTATGGAATTTTAACTATACCAATTTTACGCCCGATCAGGAAATTAAAGTACAGATCAATAAAATTCCCCAGGAAGCATTTCCTACAGGTAAAATAAATGCTAAGGTGTATTATATCGACTCTAAAACAAATAACATTTATACTAATCCTACCCAGCAAAGCCTTACCGCCAGTTCAACGCAGGCTTATGATTATGCAGCATCTTTGTCGGTGCCACTAACATTGGAGGGGAGTTCTGTGGCGTTGATTGTTTTGAACTGATAAAAATTGCCGTTCTCCTCAGCGTCGGCATTACTTTCAGTTTTTCCTTAAGGGAAAAACTAAAAGAAAGCGAAGCCGCTTCAGAGAAGGTAATTTTTATTTTAAACAGGGCGCAGATAGCGGGATGGTTAGTAATTTTTATTTTAACAGGGTGCAGATAGCAGGATGGTTGTTTTAGGGCAGGGTGCAGATAGCAGGATGGTTATTTTAGGGCAGGGTGCAGATAGCGGGGTCTCATATTTGATAGTGTTGAATTTAATAGGTGGCTTTTATTTTTGCAGCTTCCTCTATAAGATCACTCCATAAACGGGCACCGCCGATGTTGTGTCCAAAGGTCATTCTAGGCTTGATTGGGGTTTCTGTACCGTTATTGGTAATAAATTCCCTGATCTGAGTATAGGAACGATGGATGTTAAGTGGGGATACGGGTGTCCTGATCCAGGTTTGGATGTACCATTTATCAAAGGGTGGCCGCTCGGCGCGTAAAATTTCTACTTCGAGTTTTTCCAGGGGCACTGCCGCTTCAGCAATCAGGTCCCAGGCTTTTGCATCATCGGGTTCTTCTAATGCTTTTAACAGGAGTCTTGCAGCTTGTGTCGGCCGCTGGTCTATCCTCAGGCCAAGCTCAACATGCTCAAAGAAGAATTGTCGCTGTTCCCTGTTTAATTTTGATAGCAGCAGATCAATGTGCTTAAATGCAGCCTCATACTTTTCTTCCCTGTTTTTGAGTTCCTCAATCTTAGCCTGATCCAAAACCCTTGCCGGTTTCTTCGTAAATCTGCGATGTAGCTGATCCAGTACCTGCTCAAATTGTATGGCAGCAAAATAAGTTTTTTCAGAACTGTTGATCAGTGTATAATAGTCTTGATAGGCCTTTACTACCGCCGCCGAATTTTCAGCACCAAAATATTCCAGCGCCCACCAATGCAGATATTTCTCGGCGGCATCCTCGCGGTTTAACACTTGAGCTGCATTCCAGCAGATATCGGCGATCATCCTTGCGCCCATCACATGTTCCCGCATTTCCGATACATTCACCAGCATAAATTCTGTGGCTCCCGCTGCTACAATGTGTCTAAACTGTTCTGCGATACGTGAAGGTGTAACGACATGTGTGCCCTGCTTGGTTGGTGCGCCGCCGAAATAAGCCAGGTGATAATATACACCATGTTTCCATTTGTCTTTTCCATTGGGCAGGTCTCTCATTACACCGTCGTTGTTATCTGGCCAAACCAATATGACATCTTCAGGTACGCTAAAATCTTCAGGATGTTTCCTGTACTTTTCCAGCATCTCGGTATACAGCGTAAAATGAAACACCGGGTTCTTGTCTGCAGGCGTTAATTCTTTTACTGTTTTTACCTGGACGTCGATGGCCTCTCTGAATACTTTTGCCTGTTCTTTTTCCGAAGTGTCTTTTGGAAATTCATAGGCATGATCATCCGTACCCCGCAAACCGACAGGCCAGATGGCGTTTACACCTTTATTCTCTTCCACGCCGCCCCGCCAGTATTTGATCATATTCCCTTTGTTCTTAAACCAGTCCCAATCTGTGCCTACACCCCGTTTATCCGCAAGATGAAAGCGCTCTATCCCAAAAGGATTCGAGAGTAAAATATCGTAATGGTGGGAGGTGTAATATAGTCCCCAGTCGCTGGCACACTTTTGCACCTCATAACGCCTGTGCACGCGCACATAAGGTGCCACCATATTCATCCGTAAACGTAAAGCGGTTTCAAAAAAACGCTCATACCAGGCCAATGGCACATCACCGATGCGTAGGGGGAAGCCATATTTGTCGAACGGCCTTGGTAAAACATCTTCATCATCATGGAAAAAGCCCCGGTATTTTACGGTAGGGCTATCTGCAAAATGAATTGTTTTTTTTAGGGTCAGACTGGCATTTTTAATCGGCTGGTAGCCCGTCCACAAATAAAGCGGATCTATGCCGAGGCCTTCAGCTAAAGTGTAAGCTGCAAAGGCTGTGCCTCTGAAATCGGCACCTACAAGCCAAACGGTATCATCCAGTGTCAATATCTGGAAGGCCTCTTTTTTGCCTTTTAACTGATCGCGCCGGATCTCTTTTGGAGTCGCCTCATCTCCAAATGTGGCCAGTACAATGTTGGTCTGACCGGGCTTTTTGTTTTCTCCGATGGCAGGGATGTGTCCGCTTATTTTAGCAATATCTGCCGCTAGAAATTTTGCAGCCTGTTGTACGGCACTGTGCTCATTACTGCTCAGTACAATCTGGCAGTTGGCTAACCCGATATCACCCGGCTCTGGGCTGCCATGCCTGACCCATGAACCCCTCAATGTTGCATCTGAATTTGCAGCATTATTGCCAGGCAGGCTTTTGTAAAAAGGATCTCTTGTAACCGGTGTTGCTGCAATGCCGGAGAGGCCGACAGACATCAGGCCAAAAGTTGCCGAACAGCTTCGGATAAAGGTTTTACGGGTAATTCTGCTCATATGTTTAACGTGAATTAGATGGACATTCGAAAGCACCAGGGCATGGTTTTTTTAAGGATACAGGATACCCATCCAGGTCCCGGGTATAGCCTAATTTCATGCCTTTGCCTTTTGCAGGTGTGTTTTCGCTGAGGCGAAAGTTTCTGTTCAAGGGATCTGCAAATAATGGGTCTGCAATCAGGTCGCCTTTGCCTCCCGGGATGCCGATCGGATTGCTGTTGCCCGGTGAGTAATATAAATTGTTACTGTGCGGCTGCTCGCCAACAGCAACCCGTACATGTCCGGTCACTTTTTTTACCGGGCCAAATACGCCTAAGTCGGAGGCGATATAAAAAATGTTGTTTCGGACGTCCAGAAAGGTGAGCTCTGGATTAAATGTCCAGAAAATATAGCGGTCCACGTTTGGCTCACGGGTTCTTACCACTGTGTTGTTCCATACCTTCACTTTATACCCCCCGCCACCAATAAACTGATTGCGGTCGTCGCTTAGGTTATAGGCTACCGTAACACTATCTACATTTCGTGCCGCAATTTCCAGGAAGCCATGATTGTTAACTGAAGTGTTGTGATGGATATTGATGTTGCTGGCTTTAAAATTCTCGTCAACGCCATCCAGTTCTATTACTCCGCCATCAGAGCCGTAGGGGCCGCCGTAGGCACCATAATTTTCGACCTTATTATAGGAAATTTCGTTATTGCCCGAAACGACTATGATGACAATAGGCCCCCATGAATAGGCCATCATAGTTGCAGCATCATGCAGATAGTTCCTGGTGATCAGGTTATGAGTTCCTTTTACCTTAATGCCCACCGGTGTATGAAAGAACTCGCAGTTCTTTACTACGTTGTGGTGTGAGCCTAAAGCCAGGTAAACAGCACCAAGCTTTTGCACGTTCCTGGTTTTTTTATCGCTGCCGGGAGGATTAGTATTGTCATGGAAATAAAGACCATCTATCACAATGTAACTCCCTTCTATCCGGAAAATGTTGCCGTTGAGTACGTCCCAGCTAGGATTACTGAAAGCAGGAGCCGGGCCGGCGCCGTATTTTTCAAAGATGGGCGCCAGTTCTGTTCTGGGCGTTGTTAAGATGAGCTCGGCGCCAACACTATAGTGTGAGAATACAATGGGTTTTTCCGGACTGCCTGAGCTGGTAAATATAAAACCACCGGTATAGGCAGATCCCCTGGCAAACAGAATGCTATCGCCAGGTGCAAACGTATTTTTGCCCAGGTTGGCCAGACTTTTCCAGGCTTGATCCTTGTTGTTGCCTATGTTATCGTCATTGCCTGATTTACTGTTGATGTAATAGTTAGTCGCAGCGGCCTGGAAACTGATCAAAAGGAATGCGGTTGAAAATGACAGGCGGACAAATAATCTTGCCCGTTTTATTGGAGGAAGCTGCAGGTTCATATCTGGTTTAGTATATAAACATAAAGTTAAATGGATGATCAATGGTAAAAGGGGTGATATCGTACAAATGTGCCTGACTATTGTAACAAGTCTGGCTGATACTTATAAAATAAATAATCTGTCAGGTATCTCTGAACCATTTATCAGGTATGCAGGCGGAATTAACTATCTACCTTGCTATGGTAAAATAAAGACCAAATTTAAGCCAACATGCACAATTTATTGCAAACCTTCAGATGGTTTGGACCAAACGACGAAGTTACTTTAGCAGATATCAGGCAGACCGGTGCAACCGGCATTGTGACTGCCCTGCACCACATTCCCTGTGGGGAGGAATGGAGCATTCCAGAAATTACCTATAGGCAGCACATTATCGCAGCATCGGGTCTGAGCTGGGAAGTGGTAGAAAGTGTAAACATTCACGAAAGCATTAAAACCGGCGAGGTCGAACGTGATCATTATATCGAGATCTACAAACGTTCCCTGCAAAACCTTGCTGCCTGCGGTTTAAAAACCGTATGTTATAATTTTATGCCGGTGTTGGACTGGACACGCACACACCTTGATTTCAGGTTGCCGAACAATGCAAGTGCCCTCCGCTATGATGCTTCTGCGCTTGCTGCCTTTGAATTGTTCATTTTACAACGTAAGGAAGCATTTACTGAATATACCGCTGAACAGCAGGAAGCTGCCAGACAATATTTTGAAAGCATTGACGAAGAAGAAAAAACACTGATCACCAATACCATTATGGCCGGCTTGCCCGGCACAGATGAAGTGTTTACCGTTGAGGAGTTCCGGCAGCAGCTGAAACGCTATGCAAACGTTGATGCGGCCGTACTGAAAGAAAACCTGGCCTATTTTTTAAGGGCAATTATCCCTGTTGCTGAGGCGGCCGGCATAAAAATGTGCATCCATCCTGATGATCCTCCTTTTCCCATTCTGGGGCTACCACGGGTGGTATCCACGGAGGACGACCTGAAAGCTATCGTAGGCTTTGCCCCATCACCCAGCAATGGCATCACTTTTTGTACCGGTTCATTAGGAGCGAATCCAACAAATGACCTGCCTGGAATATTGGAACGACTGGGCAGCCACATCCATTTTATTCATTTGAGGAATGTGCGGCGGGAAAATAACGGTAGCTTTTACGAAGCTGAACACCTAAATGGGAGTACGGATATGTTTGCCGTAATGCAAAACATCATTAAAGAACAGCGAAAAAGAGAAAATGCAGGAAGAGCAGATTTAGCTATCCCTATGCGGCCAGACCATGGGCATAAAATTTTGGATGATGTGCGCAGGAACACGTATCCAGGCTATTCAATTATCGGACGCTTAAAAGGGCTTGCCGAATTAAGGGGGCTGGAACTGGGCATCAGGCGTAGCTTAAAGTAGGTATCATTTCTTATTGGCGTTGCTGGCATATTCCTTTGGCGTAAAGCCAAACTGCTCTTTAAAGCAGCGCCTGAAATAATCTATATCCTGGAAGCCGACCATATAAGCCACTTCATTTACATTGAGTTTGTTCTGTTCCAGCAACTGTGCTGCACGTTTAAGCCGTACGCTCCTGATAAATTCGATGGCAGTCTGATCGGTAAGTGCTTTTATTTTCCGGTAGAGTGTAACCCTGCTCATGCCAACTTCTTTGCCCAGCTCCTCTACACTTAAGGTAGGTTCACTGATGTTCTGTTCAATATAGGCCATTGCTTTTTCCAGGAACTTCTCATCTGGGGAGGTGATGGCCACATTTTTAGGCTGTAAACTGATCTCTTTTCTGTAGCGCTCACGCAGCTTCAACCTGGAATCTAATAAGCTCCAGACTCTTGCTTCCAGCATATTCAGGTTAAAAGGCTTGGTGATATAATCATCGGCCCCGGTTTCATAGCCTTCAATTTTATATACCAAAGGCGTGCGTGCAGTCAGCAAGATAACGGGAATGTGGCTGGTCCGTGTATCCGATTTTATTTTACTGCAGAAGGTGATGCCATCCATTTCAGGCATCATCACATCGCTGATGACGATATCAGGGATGATGTCCAGTGCAATTTCCAGCCCTTTATTCCCATTTTCGGCCTGATGGATCTCAAATTCAGCCTCAAAATGTGCCGCTATAAACTGTCGCACATCAAAATTATCCTCTACAATTAGTAAGATCAGCCGTTCTTTATCTATTGCAGTTAATACGTGCTGCTTTCTTTTTTCAATCGTTTGTTTGGCTATCGCCGAAATTTCGGTGTCTTTGTAACCATCGATGTTTTCACTGTTCAGGTAGTTGGAAATCATTTCCTCATCACTAAGATGGTCTTTACCCATTGGTAGCGTAATGGTAAATAGGGTTAAACCCTGCTGCTGCGGGGTGGCCAGGGTGCTATGTACCGTGATGCTGCCATGGTGCAGCTCTATCAGCCCTTTGGAAAAGGCAAGGCCAATTCCTGTGCCACTGATGTTTGCGTTGTTGTCGTCAAAATGATTAAACTGTTCAAATATTTTGTTAATGTGCTCCGGGGAAATGCCGATGCCATTGTCTTCCACTTGGATCAACAGCTGCCTGTTTTCATTTTCAGTGGTTGTTGTTTTAAGGTGAATGGTAACCTGGCCGCCTTCGGGTGTAAATTTAAGGGAGTTGGAAAGCAGGTTATACATTACCTTCTCCAGCTTATCGCGGTCAAACCACACCCTTATGCTTTGCTGATCGCTGAGCATTTTGATTCTGATGTTCCGGTGACCGGCGTAAGATTCAAAAGCGATCAGGATCTCTTTCATGAAGCGGACTATATTTCCTTCTGCAGATTGCAATTGCATACTGCCCGATTCGAATTTTCTGAAATCCAGCAGTTGATTGATCAGGCGTAGCAAACGCTCGCCATTGCGTTGCATCAGCATCAGCTGGTTTTGGATCTTATTGTTACCCTCATTCAGGCCAAGCAGCTTATCTATTGGTGCCAGGATGAGGGTAAGCGGTGTTTTAATCTCGTGTGAAATATTGGCAAAGAAACTCAGTTTGCGCTGTGCCAGCTCCTGGTCCTTTTCGTGACTTTGATGTTCAAAAGCGAGATCGTTTTTCAGTTTTGCTGTTTTTACAGAATAGTAATAAAAGGCATAAAGCAGCAATCCGATAATGCTGGCATAGATGAGGTAGGCCCACCAGGTTTCCCACCAGGGGGGTAATACGATGATCTGCAGCTTTTTGATCTCATTGTTCCACACGCCGTCATTGTTTGCCGCTTTGATCATAAAAGTATACTTGCCCGCATCCAGATTGGTATAAGTAGCTGTGCGCTGGTTGCCCACAAAATGCCAGTCGTCATCGTAAAAGCCTTCCAGTTTATAGGCATACTGGTTTTTTTCGGGGTTCACAAAGTTGAGGGCAGCAAATTTAAAGGTGATAAAAGCCTGGTCGTGGGTTAAAGTCATCCTATTTGTTTCCCCGATGGCTTTGTTTAAGGGGGAATGTGCTCCATCGAGCGGCACAGGATTGTTCTTGATCAAAAAATCAGTGATCACTACTTTAGGTTTAAAAGCATTTCTGATGATCTTGTCCGGGAAAAAAGTCGTTACCCCATTGATGCCCCCAAAAAGAAGCTC
>CAMLDJ010000188.1 GCA_946478755.1 uncultured Pedobacter sp.
ACAATACTACTCCGGATTTGAACTGGCACACGATACCTATAATGCAATATCAGCTGCCAGTGATGGCCGGATCTATTATGTCCTTTCATCCGAATCTTATGATACGGGCGGAAAGATCTATGTATACCACCCGGAAACGGATCAAACCGAGTTGCTGGCCGATCTGACTGAAGTCTGCGGTGAAAAGGAAGGCAAGTCTATCCCACAAGGAAAAAGCCATGTCCGCTTCTATGAAAGCAATGGTAAACTGTATTTTGTAACCCATGTAGGCGTCTATGACATGATAAATGATATGGAACGCCTTCATAAAATAGCTCCTGAGGGCTACCAGTTATACCCTGGCGGCCACATCATCTCTTATGATCTGTCTGCCGGTACGTTTGAAGACCTGGCCATTGCCCCAGAGGGTGAAGGCTTGCTTACCATGGCCATTGATAAGGAAAGAGGCCATATTTATACGCTTACCTGGCCATTGGGGTACCTGCTTCATTATGACATGAATACTCATAAGCTGACTAATCTGGGCCTTACCTGCGGCCGCGGTGAAGCTGGAGTTGTTGGGGGCGACTACAGGGTAATATGTCGCTCCATGTTTGTTGACCCGGCCAGCGGAATTCTGTATTTATCAACCGCTGAAGGAGATATCCTAACCTATAAACCAGGTGAAGCTTCTTTTTCAAAGCTGGAAGACATAGACCTGAAGCTCGACTATTTTGGTAGTTACGATCCCACCCGACCAGGCAGCATGGGTTATAACTGGCGCAAAATATTCTGGTACCAGCCCCACCAGACCGCGTATGGCGTTCATGGCAATTCGGGTTACCTTTTCAAGTTCGATCCCCGTAAAAGAACCATGGAGATCGTAGATAGAATTACCTCGGTACCTTCGCAAAAAAGCGGCATGTTCGATCAGTTCAGTTACGGTTACCTGGGCTTTCAGCTGGGACCCGATGGAAAAACCATCTATTACCTTACCGGTGGCCCCATTTACGTCGATGGTAAACGCCTGAAAGGCAGGGATGCAATTGCCAAAGGTGCCGCCAAAGGACTGGAGAACCTACATCTGGTCACTTACGATCTTTCCGAGGGAAAGTATACAGATCATGGTGCCATTTTTTATAGTGACGGCAGCAGACCGACCTATGTCAATTCCATCACCATTGACGTTGATGGAAATGTGTATGCCCTGGCCCGTTTTATGCATAATGGCAATGAAATCCAGGATCTGATAAAAATCCCCAATCCCTTTAACACACAAACTAAAAATAGCTAAGTAATGAAAATCTCTAACTTCACCAGAAACCTGCTGTTGGTAGCCATATTGGCCATACTGTTCAGCTCATGTGCCAAAAAGAAGAAATACGAGGACTCGCGTACGCCTGAAGAATCCATCGAGACCTTCGACATACTGCAAGGCTTTAAAGCAGAAGTATTTGCTGCAGAACCACAAGTGACGGATCCTGTGGAGCTTACATTTGACGAAGATGGCAACTCCTATGTGATAGAAATGGGTGATTATCCCTATAAAGCGGTGCGAGGACAAGGCAAGGGTGTCATTCGTAAATTGATCGATAAAAATGGCGATGGTAAAATTGACACTTCTGTAGTTTTTGCCGATAAGCTGGAAAGCGGAACCAGTATATTGCCATGGGAAGGTGGGTTGCTGGTGACAGCAGCGCCAGAGTTATTGTTCCTTAAAGATACGACCGGCGATAACCGCGCCGATATCCGGGAAGTACTCTTTACCGGTTTCTTCCAGGACAATTCTGAAGCCCAGATCACCAGCATGAGGTATGGGGTAGACAATTGGATCTATGCGAATAACGGGGGCCAGGCAGGGGAGATTACCTTTACCCGCAAACCCAATGTACCCGCATTGCAGATCAAAGGCGGTGATTTCAGATTCCGGCTGGACAAAGGACTGTTTGAAGTGGAGTCTGGTGCGGGACAATATGGTATGGATATGGATGATCTCGGCCATCGGTTTTATACCAACAATTCAAGGCACATCTCCAATTCTCCTATTGCTGCCAGATACCTTAAGAGGCACAATCACATGAACTTTAAATCGGTGGTAAACATCTATGCCGCTGAACCGATTATGTATCAGGCAACGCCTGCTCCCTGGTGGCGTGCAGAACGAACAAAGGGACGTAATGCGAATTTTGAGAAAGAAAAACTGGATAGGAAAGAATATGCAGAAGGCCGCTTCACCGGTGCTTCCGGAGGAACCATTTATGCGGGCGATGCCTATCCGAAGTCGTTTTATGGAACCCATTTTATAGGTGATGTAGCGGGAAGCTTAGTTCATCGGGATAGAATTGAGGTGGGCAATGAGGGGCCATTTTTTAGTGCAAAACGTAGTGCAGAGGAGGAAAAACGAGAATTTATCGCGGCTACAGATACCTGGTTCAGGCCGTGTAATTTTACCTTAGGCTATGATGGGAACCTGTACCTGGTTGATATGTACAGACAGCATATTGAAACCCCGGTTTCGATTCCCGATTCCTTAAAAATGGATATGGATTTTGACAGAGGAAATAAATTTGGCCGGATTTACCGCATCGTATCTACCGATGCAAAGCCGAAAAAGGCACTGCCTCCGCATATGACCCGCCAATTTACTCAGGAGCTGATCCCATACCTGGGCCATCCTAACCGATGGTGGCGCTTAAATGCACAGCGTGTAATCATACAGCGTAAAGATAAAGCGGCGATACCCGCATTAACAAAATTGTTTAATGAAGATAAAAACCCGATAACCAGGCTGCATGCACTATATACCCTCGAAGGGCTCAATGCCTTAAGTGCCGATCTGGTGGCTAAAGCATTAACGGACAGCAACGCAGGTTTAAGAGAGCATGGCGCCATCCTGGCCGAACGGTTTCCGCAGCTTGCCGGTCAACTCCTAAAAACCATCAACGATCCGGTAGGCTTAGTGGCACTACAAGGTACTCTGGGGGCAGGGCAGCTGCCGGCGAACCAGGTTGTACCTGCTTTTGCAAGCGTTATCGAAAAAAAATATGGAGATATGTGGTTTACCAATGCCGTACTCAGCTCCAACCCTGGTTCTTCTTTCGATCTGGTAAGTCAGCTCGCTCAGAACGGTAATTTTTTTAAGGGTGCAGATTCTGCCAAGCTTGCCTTTATGAAGAACATTTCTATCATCATCGGCTCCCGGAAATCAGTTCAGGAAGTTTCCAAGTTATTGGAGTTCCTGTCCTCACCGACATTGAAAGCAGAAGGTAAATGGGCAGAAACCGGATTGAAGGGCTTGGCTATGGGACTCAAAAAGTCTAAAAATAAAACAGCTGCTCCAGCGCTCATCAATGCTGTCAGGAAGTTCGAAAATGCCAGTCCGGAAGAAAACAAAAAAACTTACAAAGATATAACCGAGGCTTTGAAGCAAGGTTGATCACTTACTAAATACATAACATATGAAGACCCAAGATCATTCACGCAGACTGTTCCTGCAAAAATTTCTTTCAGCTGGATTGCTCGTTGTTGCCGGAGGGGCGGCACTGAGCAGTTGCAATGCTGATGGATCAAAGGAAAGCAGTGCAGGAAAAGATGCCACAGTTAAAGCCGGCACCGATACCTCAGCTACTGCCTCCTCAAGTGGTAAAGCCGATGATTTCAAATGTGGCGATTACTCTGCTGTGAGCAAAGAAGAACTGGCCAAGCGTAAAAAGCTGGGTTATGAGGAGAAGGCCTCCGACCCCGAACGGGAGTGCATCGGTTGCAACCTGTTTATTCCCAAAGGAGAAGAAAAGGAATGCGGTGGCTGCATTCTTTTTAAAGGACCTGTAAATAAGGGCGGTTCCTGCACTTATTGGGTAGAGCAGGTTTCTTAATATCTAAAACGCAGATTAATGCTTCAAAACCAATATAAAATCATTAACGGAAGGATCATTACACCCTACCGGATAATTGAAAACGGCACACTATTAATCACCGGAGATAAAATAACCGGCATCAGTGAACAGGATATAACCGATTCAGGTGCTATCGAAATTGATGCAAAGGGTAATTATGTATCCCCGGGGTTTATAGACATACATATTCACGGTGGTGGGGGGCATGATTTTATGGACGGCACTGGGACTGCCTTCCTTAAAATTGCAGAAACCCATGCCAGGTTCGGTACCACATCCATGGTGCCAACTACGCTGACCAGTACCAGGGAAGAATTGCTGAACACGCTGGATATTTATAAGCAAGCTCATGACAAGAACAGTATGGGCGCACAATTTCTGGGGATGCACCTCGAAGGCCCGTACTTCTCGCCAGCACAACGCGGGGCCCAGGATGCGAGGTTCATCCGCAACCCTGATCCTGATGAGTATAAGGCCATCATTGCGTATTCTGATGTTATCAGGCGCTGGAGCGCCGCACCTGAGCTACCCGGATCCATCGCCTTCGGCAGGTATTTAAAAAGTAAAGGCATTATTGCAGCAATGGCACATACCGATGCCATATACGAAGAAGCGCTTGTGGCATTTGAAAATGGTTATACGCTGGCTACGCACTTGTATTCTTGTATGTCGGGCGTTACCCGCCGCAATGCTTACCGTTATGCCGGTGTTATAGAAAGCGCCTACCTGATTGACGGCATGGATGTCGAGATCATAGCCGATGGCATACACCTGCCTCCGGCCTTATTGCAGCTGGTATATAAAATAAAAGGCGCCGGAAAAACAGCCTTGATTACTGATGCCATGCGTGGCGCCGGAATGCCGCCCGGTGAAAGCATACTGGGAAACATCTCAACCGGGATGAAAGTCATTGTAGAAGATGGGGTAGCAAAATTGCCGGATAGAAGCGCCTTTGCGGGCAGTGTGGCCACAACGGACAGACTGGTGCGTAATATGATGAATTTAGGACAGGCTCCGCTTCCGGAAGTGATACAGATGATGAGCCATACGCCTGCAAAAATTATGGGTGTTGCCGACAAAACCGGCACTTTGATCGAAGGAAAACAAGCTGATGTGGTTATTTTTGACGATAACATCCAAATACAGACGACTATTGTAAATGGGAATGTGGTTTATCAGCAATAAAAAAAGCCCGTACTAGAACGGGCTTTTAAAGTCTTTAAAATTATCCAGCACCTGATCCTTGTCGGAAAGTAAGAACATGGATTTCGGCATACATTCTTCCCATTGAATATCCAGGTCCGGGTCATTCCACATCACGCCGATCTCGGAATTTTTATCATAATAATTACTCACTTTGTAAGTGAAAATGGTTTGATCTTCGAGTGTTAAAAAGCCGTGCAGGAAGCCTGGGGGCACCCAAAGCTGTTTATGATTTTCAGCACTGAGTTCAATGTCAAAATGCTGACCATAAGTAGGGGAAGCCTTTCTGATGTCTACAGCAACATCTAAAACCGCTCCTTGTAGCACACGTACCAGTTTGCCTTGTTCAAAAGGCTGGCTTTGTGCATGAAGACCACGCAGTGCTCCTTTTTGGGAAAAGGACTGGTTATCCTGCACAAAGTTCACATCAATGCCTGCTTCAGCAAACAATTTGGCATTATAGCTCTCATAAAAATAACCACGGTTGTCTTTCCATACCTTAGGCTCAATAATTAAAAGTCCTTCTATTGGGGTTTGAGTAATTTGCATATTTATTTAGGCGATATATTCCATTAATGTACGAAAAGTAACAAGTTTGTTTTCAAAGATTTTAGTGTCCTCCGCCTGTAAGGAAGGCGCAAAATTCTCCTGATAATCCATGTAGTCTGCCATGTGTTCAACAACATACTGGGCGCAGTAGGTTACACCTTCATTTGGGGAATCAAGCACCCTTAGCAGGCGATGAGACACAAACTTTCCCGTTGCCATCACATTCGGGATATGTACATCCTCCATCCATTTCAGCCAGCTATCAGCCGCTGCATCATCAATTATTGTGGTTACATTATATAATAGCATGTCGCAAAGATAATATTAAGTGCCAATATTATCGCCGCGAAGTTTACGGAAACGCTTACGGGCTTCGGTGGTAAACATGCTGCCCGGATAATCGTTAATTAATTTTTGATAGAGACTTTTGGCCAGCACAATATCCTTCAGGTTCTTTTCATAAAGGTCAGCCAGTGTGAACAAGGCATCATCAGCCCAGATACTACTGGTTTGCTGTTCCGTAAGTGTCTTCAGCGCTTTTATAGCATTGCTGATGTCATTGTTTTTAATGTAAATTTTCGATTTAGCCATCAGGATGTCGTCAATGAGGCTGTTATTCGGAAACGCAATGGCTATGCTGTCGAATTTGGCCAATGCTGGCAAAGGGAGATTCCTGAACTGCAGCATTTCTGCATCAGCATACATTTTCAGTGCATTACTGTCTACTGTTGATTGCAGGTTGTCTGATATCAGCAAACTGAGGTTTAGCGCATCGTTGGCAATTAACTGCGAGGTAGCCGCTTTCAATACATCGGCCTGTGATTTGGCATAAGCAAAGTTGCCCTGGAAAAAGGAAAGCCTGGCCGAGCGGTACCTGGCCTCATTACCTAAGTCCTGGTTTTCGAACTGCTTTGCTACCTGCTCGTAAATCAGAAAAGCTTCCCAGGGCTGTTTAGTCAGGATATAGATATCACCAAGATCCAGCTTAATCTGTCCGGTTTCCGTTACGGGGATACCAGGTACGCCGAGCATGTTTTCAAGTGCGGCTTCGGCTTTAGGGAGGTCGCCAAGATAATAAGCCTGCAGATTGGCTAGTTTCTTCAAGGCAAACATCGTTTGATAGGTTCTGCCATATTCATCAATGATGGCCTGATAGGCTGCTGCCAGCTCTGTTATTGCTTTTTTATCAACTTGTCCGGCAATAGCCATCTGGTATTTCGCATTGATCATTTCTACTTTTGCCGGCAGATAATAGGGATGTGCCTTACCCTTACTCAATAAGTATTCGTAAGCCTTGATCGCTACCGGATAGGCTTTATTCTCCAGAAAGGTATTGGCGGTATTAAACAGGGTGGATCCATCGTCTTTTATGCGCTTATCCTGTGCGATGAGCTGTTTTAAGACCATTTCATACTCCTGTTGCTGAAGGTATTGCCAGATCAGCAGCGTAGTGTAGATCTCTGTTTGCGGTTCTTTCTGTATCTTTTTTAACAGGGCGGATTGTAAGATCTGATAGTCTGCCTTATTCTCAAAGACGGTCGACAACACATTTTCTGCCTGTGGCAGCAGCTGAGGCATTTCCGGCAAGGCATTAAGATATTCCTGTACCAGCATATTTTTGTTTTTCTTGTAGCGGTAAATGCTCAGTAGCTCGTAGGTAAAAGGTTTGGTGTCATTAAGTATTTTCCGCCCCTGCAGAAAAGCAGATATGGCCAGATCGTAAGCCTGAAAGCTGTAAAAATAGTTGGCGATTTCCCTTATTTTAATTTCATCAGCGGGAAGATTACTAATTACCTGCAGGTATAATTTGCCGGCTGCTTCTGCTTGTCCTTTGTCCTGATAAACCCTGGCCAGCGCGATCCTATATTCGGGGTGTTTGGGGTTCTGTTTAATTAGCCTTTTAACCTGTTTTTCTGCCTCATCAAACTTTTTTAATTTCAGCAATGCGTTAAAATAAAGTTCGAAATAAGTGTCACTCTTTGTCTTGTTAAATAACTTCTCGAGGAGTACAGCAGCCTGCTGAAATTGTCCCTGGTGGTAGTACTGATAAGCCAGGGCTTCGTCTGTATTATCCTGAGCCAGGGAAAGCAGACTGATATAGCAAAATAGAAAGGTTAGGACTAGTTGTTTCATTCGGACGATCTTCGGATGTCTAAAATTAATGATTTAAAGCTTAATTTGAGCATGACAGGCTGATATAGTGTCGTTGCTTATTTCCGTTTTATATAATTTTCAATAACTTAAGGGCCGGGACTTCGTATGAAGAAATGAACCAAGCGTAACAATACGGTTTTAAAGTAACAATATTGGTGTAATGTCTGCTTGCAATGCTAGTGTTGTGTAGCTTTGTAAGCTAATAAGTGATAATGACAGGATTTAAAAGATATTTTTTTCTCATTTTGGCGCTCTTTGCCTTCGCTTGTCAGCGGCGGGCAGAACTCAGGACCATCCCTGTGAATGATTTCTTTAAATCACAGGATAAGTTAACTTACAGACTATCTCCGGATGGGAAGAACTTATCTTACCTTAGATTACAGGGGGAAGACAGGAATATTTATATAGAAAATATTGCAACAGGGGAAGGTAAAAATATTACCAGTTTTAAAGATAAAAATATTAGTTTTTATTGCTGGGTAAGCAATAACGAGCTGATTTACTATAAAGAAATTGACGCAGGCAGTAGCCAGTCTGATATATATATTGTAGATAAAGAAGGAAAGAATGAACGCCGGCTGATCAATAATGAAAAGAGCCGGTTAAAAATTCTGGAAGATCAGCTTATTGATGATAAATATCTGTTGGTTTCATCTAATAAACGGGATTCAACCGTTTTCGACGTTTACCGTTTAAATGTGCGCAACGGAGAGATGAAAATGGCTGCTAAAAATCCAGGCAACATTATAGATTGGAGAACAGACGCGGAGGGGAAACTGAGATTGGCCGTAAGCAGCGATGGGGTTAACACCACAGTTTTGTACAGATCGAGTGAAAGTCAACCCTTTAAGCGGGTATTGACGAGTAATTTCAAGGATACCTTTAAGCCCATCGCTTTCAGCCATAATAAACCTTATATCATTTATGCCATATCTGACATAAACAGGGATAAAGCTGCGCTGGTTGAAGTAGATTGCAATACCGGAAAGGAGCTAAGAAATCTGGTTTGTAACGATACCTTAAACATCACTGATGCACAGTATTCTGTGAAGCAGCAGAAAATCTCTTTTGTAGTGTATGAAACATGGAAAAAAGAGAAACATTTTCTGGATGATTCCGCGAAGCAGATCTATGGTGATCTGGATAAACTTTTACCTAAAACTGAAACGAGGATCTTTGATAAAGATGAGGCTGAAAATGTATTTATCTTACGGACGTTTACCGACAGAAATCCGGGGTCCTATTACCTGTATACCGCCAGTACCGGTAAACTAAGAAAGCTCAGTGATTTCAATGCTTCTATACATGAAAACGAAATGTGTGAAATGAAGCCGGTCCGGTATCAATCCAGAGATGGCTTAACCATCCATGGGTACCTTACCCTTCCGCTAAATAAGGTTCCGGAAAACCTTCCGGTAGTCGTGCTGCCACATGATGGTCCCGAAGGAAGGAACTTATGGGGTTATAATCCTGACGTTCAATTTTTGGCCAACAGGGGTTACGCTGTATTTCAGGTAAATTACCGGGGCTCTTCCGGATACGGGAAAACCTTTGCGGCTGCAGGATTTAAACAATGGGGCGGCAAAATTCAGGATGACATCGATGATGGGGTAAAGTGGCTGGTGAAACGTAAAATCGCGGATCCTAAAAGAATTGGTATGTATGGCACTGGTTTTGGAGGTTTTATTGCCTTAAGCAGTTTGTATTCAAGTCCCGGCGTCTACACCTGTGCCGCATCCAACTCGGGCGTGATTAACCTGTTCACTTACTTAAAATCAATTCCTCCCTACCAGAAACCAATTTTACAGATGTATTATGAAGTAATAGGAAACCCGCTGACTGGTATCGCTAAGATGCGGAGCGCATCGCCCTTGTTCCAGACAGACCGGATCAACGCCCCCGTATTTCTGGCGCAGGATATCAAGGATCCCAGCAACAATTCGGGCGAAGCCACCCAGTTTGTGAAGAATTTAAAAAAGCGAAATGTAAGTGTTACCTATCTGGAAAATGAAGGCAACATATTTGCTGGTAAAAATGAAGCGGGGAGAGGTAAGTTTTATAATTCCCTTGATGAATTTTTAGAATTTAACCTGAAAAGGAAGTAAATTCAATCCTATGGCTTCAGAGAAAAAAGACGGTTACCGTAAAAATTTTTCATTGATACTTACCTTCATCATCCTGATGTCTGTTTTGTTTCTGTTGTCATTGGGCCTGGCTTACAGGTTTAGCACCAAATACATAGAAAATGAGTTCGTCTCAGAAAAGGTAAATGTGCTTGAGCAAAGCATTAAGACGTATAACGACTTCTTTCAAAAGAAGCTTCCTGAAGTATCATTTTATAACGGATACCTTGATTCTGCAACTGCGGCTGCCTTTGTGGATACCGTTTTGCTGGAATATCCCTTCGTCTCAAAAGTGATTTTTTACGATTCGGAGGTGAGTAATACTCCTGTTAATGATGGCTTAAATATTGGTAAATTTTCTTTGGGGCCCAAAAACATCTATC